>CBIHRE010000064.1:0-14612 GCA_966212385.1 uncultured Akkermansia sp.
GGCTTTATCCCTCGTGCAGCCTATCGAGCCGCGCGCGTCGGCGATGTTCTTTTTTTCGCCCCCAAAACACATGAACACCCCACACCCCTCCGGCCGCGCGCGTTCGCTCGGCCTTGCTCTCGTCTCCCTGATCGGCGCCCTCGGCGTCGCCGACCTCCTCGCCGCGGTCCACCCCGGCATGGTCGTGACCAACGCCGATTTCTCTCGCATGGCCCAGAAGGTGGCCGCGAACGAACAACCGTGGAAGGGCAGCTACGATCTGCTCGTGGCCAGCGCCAACTCCCAGAGCACCTGGGGACCGCGCGCCGTCGGCACGATCAATCGCGGCACCTCGCCCGACAACTGCGCGTTGCTGTATAACGACGCCGCCGCGGCCTACCAAAACGCCCTGCGTTGGAAGATCACCGGCAACACCGCCCACGCCGACAAGGCCGTGCAGATCCTCAACGCCTGGGGCTACACGCTCACGGCGATCACCGGCAACGCCGACCGTTTCCTCGCCGCCGGCCTCTACGGCTACGAGATGGCCAACGCGGCCGAGATCATGCGCGGCTACTCCGGCTGGGCCGCGGCGGATTTCAACCAGTTCAAGAGCATGATGCTCGCGGTGTTCTACCCCATGAACAACGACTTCCTGCTCAACCACAACACCGCCAACATCCAGAACTACTGGGCGAATTGGGACCTCTGCAACATGGCCTCGATTCTCGCGATCGGCATCCTCTGCGACGACCAGGCGAAGATCGACCAGGCGGTGAACTACTTCAAGACGGGCGGCGGCAACGGCGCGATCAACAACGCCGTGCCCATCCTGCACTCGCCCACGCTCGGCCAATGGCAGGAGTCCGGCCGCGATCAGGAGCACGCGCTCATGGGCATCGGCCTCATGGCCACCATTTGCGAGATGGCGTGGAACCAGGGCATCGATCTCTACGGCTACGCGGACCGCCGTTTCATGGCCGGCGCCGAATACGTCGCTCGTTACAACAACCTCAAGCCCGTGCCCTTCGCCTATTATTCCTGGCGCAGCGGGCAGGGGGGCGGCTCGCCCAACACCCACGGCGGCGTCTCGAACGCCGGCCAAGGCGCGACCCGCGCCATCTGGGACACCATCGTCGGCCACTATTCGCACCGTCTCGGCCTTTACATCCCGGAGGTCGAGGAGAAGGCCGCCGCCACCCGTCCCGATGGCGGACCCCAATACGGCAACCACGGCAGCGCCTTCGACCACCTCGGTTTCACCACGCTCACCCACTACCGCGGTCCCGTGGCCACGAGCCTGCCGACCGGCGTTTACCAGGTCACCGCCCGCCACAGCGGCAAGGGCCTGACCGCCGCGGGCAACGGCGTCGCCAACGGCACCAACATCGAGCAGCGTGCCATCGCCGATCCCAACATCGCCGACAGCCAGAACTGGAGCGTCAACGCGCTCGGCTCCGGCCAATACAATCTCATCGGCTCCTTCAGCGGCCGGGCGCTCGATGTCTACAACATCTCCACCGCCAACGGCGCCAACATCAACCTTTGGGACTATTGGGGCGGCAACGGCCAGAAGGTCACGATGACCGACACCGGCGGCGGTTTCTTCCGGCTCAATCTCGTGCACAGCGGCAAGACCGTCGACGTCTCCGGCGCTTCCACCGCCGACGGTGCGAACGTGTTCCAGTGGCAAAACACCGGAGCCGCCAACCAGCAGTGGAAGTTCACCGCCTCCACCACCGTGCGACGCCTGCGCGTTTCGACCGCGACCAACCAGTATCTGCGCCACGCGGGATTCCGCGCCTACATCGCCGCGGATCCGTTCCCCGCGCAGGACAGTGAATTCCGGATCGTCGCCGGCCTGTCCGGGCTGACGGGCGTCTCCTTCGAATCGATCAACTTCCCCGGCCGCTACCTTCGCGTGCGAAGCGACGGCACGGTCTGGGTCGAGACGAACGACAACAGCGCCGCCTTCAAGGACAGCGCCAGCTTCCGTCGCGTGCCCGGCCTCTCCAGCGCCGCGATGTGTTCCTACCAGATGTGGACCGACGCCACGCGCTACCTGAGCAACGTCGGCGGCGTGGTGAACGCCGCCACGGTGTCCGGCGCGACGGCCCAGGCCAACGCGACCTTTGGCGAGATCTTCCCGGCGCCGGGCTACTGATCTCTTTCCCGCCATAAACCCCTGACCGCGTCGGCGCGTCCCAAGACCGCCGACGTGTTTTCTTTTCGTGCCGGATCTCTGATGCGCGTCGCCTCGTTTCTCGCGTTCGCCCTTATGGTGAGCCTTGCGGTGGGATTCCTTCGTTGGTCGCCGAACGGCGAACGCGTCTCCCCGCCGCCGCGCTTGCCGACGGAGCCGCCTGCTCGAGCCGCGATGGCTTTGTCCGACGACAGGCCCTTGTTTCGCGCCGCCGAGGACGGGACGGAACGGGGAGCAGACGTGGACGCGCGCGCGCCGTCCCCGGCCGACGAGGAGGAATTGCTCCAGCTTCTTGCCAAGGCCCGCAAAGAAACCGACGCCTCGCGGCGCCGGGAGATGCTCGCCGCCATCTGCCTCCGCTGGGCGGGCTTCGATCCGGCCGCGGCGCTCAGGCTCGCCCTCGATCTGAAGCTGGACCCGCTCGAGGGCGTCCTTTTGCCCAACCTCGCCCAACAATGGGCGGCGCGGGATTTTTCGGCCGCCTTGGACTGGGCGGGACGCTTGCCGGCGGGCGATCTGCGGGACGCGGTGTATTCGCGTCTTGTATACGAACGCGCGCGGATCGACCCGCGCGCGGCGAAGGATCTTCTCGCGGAGATGCGCGCCGGTGAACCGGCGCGGCAGGAGGCCGCGTTGACCGTGCTCCACTTTTGGGCGGATCGCGATCCCGAGTCGGCGCACGCATGGGCGGCCGAGGCCGGCCTTGTCGCCGAGGAATAGTCGCGAGGGTGGGATAGCCGGTGGACGGCCGGAGGGGACCGCATTCCTACCTAGGGTCGGTCTTCCGATACATGCTCTATCTACTTCTCTGTTGATGTATCGTTCTGCCCGAGCGGGCGGCCCTTGACCCTAAAAACCGCGGGGATTTCGCCTAGTCCGCTTTCTTTCCCGGGACGATATCCCCCTGTCTTCCCTTGTCGGTTTTACATTCGTTCGCGTCCGGTTCCGCGCGGCTCTGTCCGCTCGGAGTCGGATTTTTGGTCAGGCTTCTTCCACTCCAACACCCATGCACACCCTCGCTTCGCGTCTCAAACATCGTCGCGCCCTGTCTCGTAAACTCGCGCTGGCCCTCGCCCCCTTCGCCGCGGCCTCCTCGCTGCAAGCCCAAGCCACCTGGGTCGGCGATTCTTCCAACGACTGGAACACCGCCGCCAACTGGAGCAGCGATCCGTCGAATCCCAGCGGCAACTTCACCGTCAACGGCGCCGGGTTGACTCCGGTTTTGAGCAGCAATTCGGCGTTTACGCCCGTCGACGTGATCGTCGGCGTGGGCGCCACAGGGCGTTTCGATCACACCGGCGGCACGCTTTCGACCGGCACGGGAAACTGGTTCATCGTGGGCCGGAACGCCTCCGGCAACGGCACCTATAATCTCGCCGACACCTCAGGAAGCGGCGGTTCCCTGACCAGCTTCGGCTTGGGCACGGGCAGCCTCAACGTCGGCGGGTCCAGCACCACGAGCGGACGTCTCATCATCGCGGATACGAGCTCCTCGGTGGGTGTGGTGAACATGAACACCACCGGCACCTTGAAACTCGAGGACGACGCCATCGGCCTCCTGATGGGCAACGGCGGCACCTCCAACGGCACCTTCAAGCTCGACGCCGGCACCCTGCAGATCAACTCGGTCGCCACCGCCATTGGTATCCTGGTGGGCACGAATGGTGGCGACGCCAACTTCTCGATGAGCGGCGGCACCGTGAACACCACGGGCGGCGTCTGGGTGGGCGACAACAACGTCGGCAGCCAAGGCACGCTCACGGTCTCCGGCGGCTCGTTCAACGTGACCGCCTCCTCCACGGTCGGATCCAGCGCGAACGGGCAGGTCTTCATCGGCCGCGGCCTTGGCCAGGGCACCTTTACGGTGAGCGGAACGGCGGCGGTGACCGTCACCGGCGCCACCAACGTCGGCTTCTCCAACACCGGCACCGCGGGCACCGTGGGCACGCTCACCGTGAGCGGTGGCACCTTCACGAACACCGGCGAGATGCGCGTCGGCTCGGCCCAGAACGGCAACGGCGTCACCGCGCGTGCCGACGGCACCTTCAATGTTTCCGGCGGCACCGCCAACATCGGCGGCGCGCTCGTGCTCGCCCGTGGCAATGACAATGGCGACCTGGTTACCGGCTCGAGCACGGTCAGCGGCGGCACGCTCAATGTCGAAAACGACCTCATCGTCGCCTACGCCGGCAACAACAACCTCGGCCAGATGACGATCAGCGGTGGCACGGTCAACGTCGCCACGACCACCGAACGCTGGATGATGGTGAACCAGTGGGACACCTCCCGCGGCCAATTGACCGTGAGCGGTGGCACCTTGAATCTCAACGCCAACACCGACCTCCGCTTCAGCGCCGGCAACGGCACGGGCGCCAGTTCGGTCACGCTGAGCAGCGGCGCGATCACCTCCTACAGCGGCAACGGCACCGGCAGTTCCACGAGCGGTGTGGTCGACCTGATGCAGGCCAACGTCACCGGCAACAACACCTTCAACCTCGATGGCGGCACGCTGACGATCAGTCAGGTCATCACGAACCAAGACGCAGGAACCGCCGTATTGAATCTCAATGGAGGCCTCCTGAAAGCCTCCAACTCCACCGGCGCCGTCATCACAGGCAACACCACCGTCGGCAATTTCATCGACCTCGGCGGCGCCAGCCAGCGCGCCAATGTTCGCAATGGTGGCGCGAAGATCGATACCAACGGCTTCAACGTCACCGTGAAAGAAGCGCTCCAGCACAGCAACATCGGCGGCGACAACGCGACCGACGGCGGCCTGATCAAGAGCGGCGCGGGCACGCTCACGCTGTCCGGCGTGAACACCTACACGGGCAACACGACGATCAGCGCGGGCACGCTCGCCCTCGCATCGACCGGCAGCATCGCGAACAGCGCGACGATCATCGTCAACGCCACCTTCGATGTGTCGGCGGTGAGCGGCTTCGCCATCGGCGCGAGCCAGACCCTGCAAGGCTCCGGCACGGTGATCGGCAACACGACGGTCAACGGCACGCTGGCCCCCGGCAACAGCCCCGGCCTGCTGACCTTCAACAACAACCTGACGCTCGGCGGCGCCTCGACCTCGCAGTTCGAGATCAACGGCACCACGCGCGGAACGACCTTCGACGCGGTCAACGTGGGCGGCACGCTCACCTACGGCGGCGCGGTCAGCCTGTTCTTCAACGCGCCGATCACGGCCGGCACCTACGATTTGTTCGGCGGTTCCTCGGGCGGCTCTCCGGCCAGCGTCGCCGGAGACTTCGCCACGCTCAGCATCGCCGGCACCTTCGCCGAGTCGCTCACCAGCGGCCCCGTGTTCTCGACCGGCACCGGCTGGACGGCCTCCAGTGCCAACTGGACCTATGTCTTCAACAACGCCAGCGGTGATCTGACCATCAGCGCGGTTCCCGAGCCCTCGGCTTTCGCGGCGCTCGCCGGCCTCGCCGGCCTCGGTTTCGTCGGCGCCCGCCGCCGTCGTCGTCGTTCCTGAACCCGCCTCAGTTTTCTCAGGTCCACGCGGGCCGCCCCCCCATTTCGGCGCGGGCGGTTGTTTTTAGGGGGACGCGGCCGCGGGGGGGCCCCGGCGCCGGTTTACAACGGGTATTTGAAAGTTCACGACAAACGGTGGCCGGCCGCATGCTCTATTTACTTCTCTCTTGCTCTATCGTTCCACGCGGGGGGCTGTTTCTTGACGGGGATGGGGCAGGGGAGTCGGCTGCGCCTGACTCCCGGTCTGACGCGATTTTTCTGCCATCGCGCGAGCCGTCGACCGCCGGTTTTTCCGCAAACCCAGCAGCCCAGCCCCAACACCACATGAAGATTCCCACCACGCGTCCTGAATCCCGCGGCACCGCCTCCCGGCGACTCGCGTTTGCCCTCGTCGCCCTCGGAGCCTCCTCGGCTTTCGCCCAAGCCACTTGGACGGGCGCCGTCGACAGCGATTGGAACAACGCCTCCAACTGGAGCAGCGCCCCGTCCGCGCCGACCGGCAACTTCACGGTCAACACCTCCACCGGAAACTTCCCGACCCTGGGCACGAACGCCGCTTTCACTCCGATCGACATCTTCATCGGCAACGGCGCCTCCGGCCGCCTCGATCACAGCGCCGGCCAGCTCTCCTCCGGCGCGGGCAACTGGTCCTTCGTCGGCAACGGCGCCGGCGGCACAGGCGTCTACAACATGAGCGGTTCCTCGAGCTTCACATCGGGCCGTTTGATCATCGGCCAGGCCGGCGGCACCGGAATGGTGACCCTCAACACTTCGGGCACCCTGACCGGCAACGCGGCCGGCGGCGACTGGTGGGCTCAAAGCGCGATCGCCATCGGCGTGGACGCGGGCAGCACCGGCACGGTCAACCTGCAGGCCGGCACCATCACCACCAGCGGCTCGAACCGGAACATCTGGGTCGGCGCCTTCGGAGGCAACGGCACGCTCAACCAAACCGGCGGCGTGATCAACACCGACGGCCTCAGTCTCGGCCGATACCTGGGCACCGGCTCGATGACCGTCACCAACGGCACCGTGAACGCCGGTTATGTGAACCTCAGCCACGCGGGCAACGCGGGCGACACCTCCGTCGGCACGCTGAGCGTGAACAGCGGCGGCGTGGTGAACTCCGAGGGCGACTTCACCGTCGGCTTCGCCGGCTCCGCCGCTTCGCAAGGGACGCTCAACGTCAATGCCGGCGGCGTCGTCAACGTCGCCACCACCACCGAACGTTGGATGGTGGTCAACCAGTGGGATACGATGAAGGGCGTGATGAACGTCAACGGCGGCACCATCAATCTCAACGCCAACACCGACCTCCGCTTCAGCACGGGCAACGGCACCGGCGCCAGCGTCGTGAACCTCAACTCCGGCGCGATCACCTCTTGGAGCGGAAATCAGACCGGCACCACGACCACGGGCGTGCTCGACCTCAACCAGGCCGGCGGCGCCTCCGCCAACAACACGTTCAACCTGAACGGCGGCGCGCTGACCATCAACCAAGTCATCACGAACAACAACAGCGGCACCGCCACGTTCAACTTCAACGGCGGCACGCTCAAGGCCGCCGGTGACAGTTCCAACTTTGTCGACCTCGGCGGAGCGGGCCAGGCGGCGGTGGTCATGGCCGGCGGAGCGGTCATCGACTCCAACGGCTTCAACGTCACCATCCCGCAGGCGCTCGTCGCCGGCATCGGCGGCGGCGGTCTGACGAAGAACGGCGCCGGCACGCTTACCTTGACGGGGGCCAACACCTTCACGGGCGATATTTCCATCAACGCCGGCACGCTGAGCATCAACAGCGCCTTCATCGACGACGGTGCCGACGTGAGCCTCGTCACCGGCGCGGTGTTCGATCTGAACTTCGTCGGCTCCGACACCATCGGCGGCCTCTTCATCAACGGCGTGTCGCAGGCGGTCGGCACCTACGGTGGCGTCGGCAGCGGCGCGACGTTCGAGTCGGCTTACTTCTCGGGCACCGGTCTGCTGAATGTCACCGTTTCGGCGATCCCCGAGCCCGCCAGCTTCGCCGCTCTCGGCGGCCTGGCTGCGCTCGCCTTCGGCGTGATGCGCCGCCGCCGTCGTTGATCTCACATTCAAGTCCGACGCGCGGGTGGCGTGTCGGACTTGTTTCGGGCCGTGCCGACGCTTTGGCGTCGACACGGCTTCGTCGTGTCCGGCGTCCGGCTTAACGGCGTCCCAACCCGCCGTTGAGGGGCTCCCCGGGCGAATTCGGGCCGAAGACCGGAGCAAGGGGATCCAGCGGGAGAATCGCGCCGTCGGCGGCGAATTCCATCCGGGCGAGGCAGATTTCACGCCGATCGATGCCTCCGCCGGGGATGGCTTGGCGGTGGTAGGCGACATACCAGCGGTCGGTGCCCGGGATGTTGAGCACGCTGTGATAGCCCGCGCCCACGAGCGACGAATCGGAGCGGAGCAGCACGTCGTTGCCTGCGGGGCGGCGAATGGGGCCGAGCGGCGAATCGGAGGTCCCGTAGCAGATACGGGATCCCTGTTTTTTCGGCTGGGCGGTCCACATGAAATAATAGGTCCCGCGCCGCTTGAACACGACCATGCCCTCGACGAAGTCGGCGACGGGGAGATCCTGCGGATCGCCTGCCAGGCTGGTCATATCGGCTCCAAGACGCACGACCTGCGCGAGGTTTTGTGAACTGCCGAAGTAGAGGTAGGCTTGCCCGTCGTCGTCGATGAACGCGTGGGGCGCGATCGTTTTTGCGCGAACCGCGCCGCCTTGTTGAAGCAAGGGCGCGCCGAGGGCGTCGCTGAACGGGCCTTCCGGCCGCTTTGCGGTCGCGACGCCGATCTTCGTCTCGGCGCAGAAGTAGAGGTAGTAGTTGCCGTCGCGCTCCACGCAGTCGGGCGTCCAGGCTTGGCGCCGTGCCCAGGTCAGCGAGGACGGCAGGTCGAGCGCCGTGCCCGCCGGCCGCCAGTCTTTGAGATTTGTCGATTCCCAGACGGAAAAGGCGCTGGAGCTCCAGTTGGGGCGGTCGGTGGTGGGATAAAGGTAGTAGGTGTTGCCGAAGCGGCGGAGCGCGGGGTCGGCGTTGAAGCCGGGGATGATCGGCGCGGGCACGGTCTCGGCTCCAAACGCGGAGGGCGCGAGCGGGGCCGAGCCGTCGAGCGTGGCGAGAATCTGGTCCGGGACGGCGAGGATGTTGCCTTGGCCCTGGCCGGGCACGACGGACGCCTGCGCGCTGATGTCCTCCCAAGTCTGCCAATCGCGGGTCGAGAAAACGGCGCAACGTCGCTCTCCGGGGAGCGGCGCGT
This sequence comes from uncultured Akkermansia sp., assembly GCA_966212385.1. Taxonomy (GTDB): domain Bacteria; phylum Verrucomicrobiota; class Verrucomicrobiia; order Opitutales; family Opitutaceae; genus IMCC26134_A. Next base: position 8,957 of record CBIHRE010000064.1, read on the forward strand.
AGAGCAGGCAGCGATCGGCCTGCGGGAAGACCGTCGCTCCCTCGGCCCGCTCCTGCGGCGGCACGGCGGCCGGGATCAGGCGGTAAGGGCCTGTCGGCGAGTCGGCCACCGCGGCGTGGTGGACGCCCCAGCGCTTGCCGTCGTCGCCCTTGCGAAAGAGCGCGATGTATCGACCCTGCCATGACACGAGCGTGGTGTCGACGTGGTCGAAACCGGGCTCGATGAGCAGCGACGGTTCGCCGAATTCCACGAAGTCGGTGGTCGTGACGCAGTAGGTGCGGTTGTTGGCGCGGCCGGAGTCATTATCATCGGAAAACCACCCCTCGACATCGGATGTCCAGGTGATGATGAAACGGTTCTTCGCGGTATCGTGAAAAATTTCGGGCGCCCATGCGTTCTTCGCGCCCGGGATGTGCGCGGCGAGGGGAAGATGGCGCTGGGGCGACCAGTGCACGAGATCGGGCGATGTCGCGTAGCCGATGCCGAGGTCGCGCCAACCGGTGGTCCATACGAGGTGGAAGAGCCCGGTCGCGTCGCGCGAGAGGTGCGGATCGCGAAAGAGTTTCTCGCCCACGGAGGGGACGAGGAAAACACGTCCGAGATCCGACCAAGTCAGTCCGTCGGCGCTGGAGGCAAGATGAAGACCGTCGCCGGTGCCGCGGGTGGAGGTGTAGAGATAGGCGGCGCGGGCGGGCGAGGCGGTCTGCGCGGCCACGAGAGCGGCGAGAGCGGCAAGGTGAAGCGGACGGAAGATCGACATCATGGAGAGGTTTTGGAGGCGTGGCGCCGGTGAAGTGGAACAGCGACGAGGGTGGCCGCAGGGTCGCGGTCCTTCATCGCGGGGCTTGCGTGCACTACCCCTGCGCGTGCCGGCGGGTGGCAATCGCGCGAGGATGTTATCTATCACCCCCGGCGCCTCGGATTATTTATCAAACCCGGGAGACTTTTGGTTATTTGATGCGGGGAAACACGTATCCAAAGTGATGTTACCGTTAACGCTCGGCGATGATGGGCGAGGGGAGCGCGCCTATTGTAGGGAATTATGTCCCCGACATTTCGTCCGACCTCCCTGCTTTTCATCCCCTTTTTCACCCATAGCCGTGTTCCCGGTTGCGACGGGAAATTTTTGTGAGAACTTTCTCGTGTTCGAGTTGCACCCCCACCCCATGAACAAACCCTATCGTCGTTTGTCGACGCTTGCGGCCTCGTCCGCGCGCGCGACTTGCACTCGTTCTAAAACTGCGGGCTCCTTGCTCGCCTCCGGGCTTTTGCTGGCCCTGGTCCAATCCGCCGGTGCCGCCACGGTTTCGCTCACCGCGACCAACGCCGCCGGCGCGAGTAGCTTTAACTCCACCCTCTCGTGGAGCGATGGTCAGGCGCCTTCCGCCGCCAACGACTATCTGGTGGCGGGCACCGGAGGTTTTGCCCTGCGCACGGTTGCGGATTCGGGTTCGGCTACTTTCGCCGGCAATTCGCTGACCTTGGGCGATGGAACAAACGCGGGTCTCTTGGTGCTGAAAAACCAAGCGTCAGGCGCGGTGGTGACAGTTAATAATCTCACTCTCAACAACGGCGAGATCCAGGTCGGCGGCACTTCGACGGGCGCTCCCCATGCGGTCACTGTCCAGGGCAACGGCATCACATTGGCCGCCGGGGTGAGCAACCGGCTGAACTCGGGGGCCATCGAGCGCTCTTTATTCGTGAGCTCGCCTATCTCGGGCGCGGGCGCGCTTACCAAGACCTCCGCCGGCTACGTGGAGCTGAGCGGAGCCAACACCTACACCGGTGGCACGACCATCAATGGCGGCATCCTGCGTTTCAATGGCGCCTCCGCGTTCCCCTCGACCGGCACCATCGCCGTCTCGGCCAACGGCACGTTCGTCGATGTCGTGAACACGGCGAGCTCGGGCACCGGCTCGCTCGCCGGCCTGCTGGGCGGCACCACGAGCGCGGGCACTCCGATCACGTTTGCCGCCAATGCGGGCGTGGGTGTCGATTTGACGGGAAACCTGACTTATTCGTCTCCCATCGCTCTTGGTCTCCTTAAGACAGGTGCGGGCACTCTGGAACTCACCGGAGGAGGCACCTACACGGGCGGAAGCGGCTTTCCGCTGATCGTCCGTCGCGGCACTTTGCTCCTGAATGGAGGCACCCACGCCGCCACGGGCGAGGTTGTCGTCGGCGGCACATTGGACACCGCTCCCGGAGCGGCCGGCTACGACGCCAAGCTGCAGGTCGACGCGGCCACCCTCAATGTTTCCAGTTGGCTGTCGGTTGGCCGCGGCAACGGCATCGGCGCGGTGTCCTCCGATCTGGTGGCGAACAACTCGACGATCACCGCGGCCAATTTCTCCGGCGGCTTTAGCGCCGGCTCCGCCGCGAATCTTCCCAAGGGTTCGATCACCCTTAACGGCAACTCGAGCTTGTCGGTGGCCAACACCGTGAACATCGCGGAGTCGGTCGGCTCGAACATCACCTTGAACGTCAACGGCACCTCGCTGTTCCGGCAGACCGCCGACGCCAACGAGACGCGCGTGGGCGGCGGCGACAATGCGGTGGGCACGATCAATGTAAACGGCGGCACCGCCAGCTTCGAGCGCGATTTCATCATCGGTTATGCAGGAACGTCCACCGGCCGCCTCAATTTGGCTAGTGGCACTGTAAATATGGCGAGCACGAAGGAGCGCTGGCTGATGGTCGGCCGGGCGAACGGCTCGAAAGGCGAGGTCACCATCGACGGCGGCGCCCTGAATCTGAATACCAACACGGACATTCGCTTCGGACGGGACGCCACGGCGAGCGGAACCAGTTTCATGACCTTGAACGGCGGCTCGATCACGGGCTGGACCGGAAACGGCACCGGATCCTTCAGCGGAACGAGCGTCCTGGATTTGAACTACGCGTCGAACCAGGCCGGCCTGAACACCACGTTCAATCTTAACGGCGGCACGCTGACGATCGGGCAGGTGATCACGACCAACAACGCCGGCAACGCGAAGTTCAACTTCAACGGCGGCACCCTGAAGGCTGCGGCCGCGAGCGCCACTTTCGTCGATCTCGGCGGCGCGGCTCAACGTGTGAACGTGCGCAACGGCGGCGCGATCATCGACACCAACGGCTTTGACATCACGATCCCCGAGCCGCTTCAGCACAGCAACATTGATGGCGACAACGCCGTCGACGGAGGCCTGACCAAGCTCGGGTCCGGTGTGCTCACCTTTAGCGGCGCCGCCAGCTACACCGGCAACACGACCATCAACGCCGGCGGATTGGTTCTTTCTTCCGCGAACACCACCCTCAAATTCACGATCGGCGCGACCGGCGTGAACACCAAGGTGAGCGGCACCGGCGGCTTCACCATCAACGGCAAATTTAAATTCGATCTGACAAACGCCGGCACCACTTTCGGGAACTCTTGGCAGATCATCGACGTCGCGACCTTGGATGAAACCTACGGTGGCACCTTTGCGGTAACCGGCTTCACCACGAGCGGCTCCAAGTGGGTCAAGCCCGCCAACGGCACCTTCTACGAGTTTGATCCCGCCACCGGCGTCCTCCGCGTGATCGCCGATCCGGGCATTTCCTATCCGGATCCCACGGCCACCGCAGGCCCTGCGGCGGATACCTACGTTGCCGGTTCCAACATTGTCTTGAAAGTGAGCGCCAGCGGCCTCGGCAACCTCACCTACCAGTGGTATTTGAACGGCAATCTGATCAGCGGAGCCACTTCCTCCACCTTGACCGTCTCCGGTGCGACCGCCGCCAACGGCGGCGTCTATTCGGTGATCGTGACCGACCACGCCGCCGAGACCTCCGGCCAGACGGCCAAGACCACCACGGTCACCTTCCCCTCCGTCTCCGTGGTCGCGGTGTCCGACGCCGTCGTTTCCTACCAGCGTTTCGAGGAAGGCATCGCCGGCGGCACGGTTTCGAGCGCGGTCGACTCTTCTGCGTCCGCCTCCAACCCGTTTACCGCCGGCGCTAACGCGGCCACCTTTAGTGAAGACGTGCCGCTTGCCCAAGTGCCCTCCACCTCGGCCGCCAACACCCGCTCGGCTGATTTCGGCTCCGCCGACGTCCGTTCGCTTCTCGCCTCGACCAGCGGCGGCTTGGCGAACACCGAGTTCAGGAGCTTTACCGTCGAGGCCTTCGCCAAGTTCAACACGCTCAGCGGCGTCTCCACCGTCGTCGGCCGCGACGATAGCGGCAACCCCGGCCAAGGAACCGGCCCGACCGCCTTGTTCTATCTGCAGCGCAATGGTAACTTCATCCGCGTTGAAGTCATCGACCGCAGCAACGTCACCCTCGCCGTGGCGAGCGCCACTGTCACCACCCTCAACAAGTGGTATCACATCGCGGCCGTCGGCGACGCCAACGCCGGCACCCTCTCGCTCTATGTGGACGGGCAGCTGATCGGCAGCACCACCGGGTTCACCGGCCTCTATGTGCCGACCTCCGGTTCCGATACGCCGTGGACCATCGGTCGCGGCGATTACAACGGCGGAGATACCGACGCGATGCGCGGCTGGATCGACGAGGTCCGCATTTCGCGAGCCGCCTTGCCCGCCGGCAAGTTCCTCAACGCCTCCTCAGGCGGCGTAGTGATCAACCCGCCGACCGTCAACGTGTCCCCCGTCGGCATCACAGTCCGGCCGGGTGCCTCGGTTACATTCACCACGACGGCTACCTCCAACATGGGCTCCACCACACCTTTCACCTATCAATGGTATAAGGACGGCGTCGCCCTGAGCGGCCAGACGAACTCGACGCTTACGATTGCGAGCACTGCGGCTGCCTCCGATGGCTCTTATTCCGTGGTCGCCACTGATCCGATCAGCGCCACCGCCGGCACGCAGGTGACCGGCACGGCGATCACCAAGCTGCGCGTGATCGACGTCCCGAACGCCACGCGTGCCATCGGTCTCAACTTCGTGGGTGCCGCCACCGCAGGCAACGTGACCTTCTCTGATGTGCTAGGCTCGATGGCGCCGACCGAATCCGCCGGCTTCGTGCCGATGACCAATTGGAACAATTCAGCCTCGGTCAACGGCGTAGCTATTCAGACCGTCCCGCTTAGCCTGATGGAAAGCACCGCTTCGACCACCGCCGGCGTGACGGCCACTTGGAACTCGGCTAACACTTGGGCCGCCCGTGGAGGCACGAATGCGGCCAACGGAACGACGGGCCTTCCTTCGGAGAAGACCCTCGATGCCAAGCTCCTGCATGGTTACATCGAGACCCGCGCGGCCACCGGCGCCACCGTCACGATCAACAACATCCCCTACGTCACCTACGACGTCTACGTTCACGTGGCCGGCGGCGCCAATGGCGCCGTGGGCTCGATGACGATCGATCGCACCGGCGCTCCGACGTATAACTTCCGCGTCCTGCAGCACGACAGCTACGTGGCCGCGACCACGCCGACCGTGCAGAATCCCTACTCGGTGTTCCCGATGATCGGCGACGCCACCGATCGCGCCGGCGCGCTTTCCGCGCCCCCCGCGACGTTCGTGCGCTTCGCCGGCGTGACCGGCACGGATCTGACGATCACGGCGAAGGACCAGACCTTGAACACCAACGCCGGCGGCATCGCGGCGATCGAGATCGTCGACCGCACCCCCGCGGGCACGGCGTATCCGCCGGTGGTGACGAGCGC
>CBIHRE010000065.1:0-14507 GCA_966212385.1 uncultured Akkermansia sp.
CGTTGTTCCACTTGCCTTGAAGGGTGAGGGGTTGGGAACCGGGGCGGGAGCCCGCGATGTAGAGGTAGCGGGCCATCTGGAAATTCAGGGCGATAAACTGGGTGTCCTGGGCGAGCGCGGCGGCGCCGGGGGCGTGCTGGGCGGTGCCGGAGTAGCCGATCACGGCGTCCTTGAGCCGCTGGATGCGGGCGTTGGTGGGGAGCGAGGATTGGTTGGTGCCGTTGAGGTCGATCTCGACGCGCCGGAAGAGCGGTTGGTAGTCGGCGAGGTGGGCGTCGCGAAGCTGCTCGTAGGTCTTGATGCCGGCCGCGTTGATGGCGGCGGTGGTGCGCGCGGCGGGATCGCCGGTGAGGTCGTTGTAGCGGACGAAATTCGAGGCGACGGCCAGGCGGATGGTGGCGACGGTGGCGCCGCTGACGCTGACGGTGGAGCCGCTGGCGGAGACGGTGGCGCCCTCGGTGGCGGTGATCCGTGTGCGGGCGCGGAAACGGATGTCGCTCACCTGTTGGCGGGCGGTGTTGGCGTCCTTGTTGACCTTGCCGTCGATGATGAGGTCGGTGCCGCTGACGCTCACGGTCGGGGCGGTGTGCTGGCTGTCGAAGGTGTAGTTGAAGGACAGCGCGCCGGCCTGGCTGGCGGTCAGCCGGATGACGATGACCTGGTCGGGGAAGCTGGCGAAAACCTCGCGGGTGTAGACGACGCCGGCGTGGGTGTATTCGACCTTGGCGATGGCGGTGTCGAGGTCGAGGGAGCGGCGGTAGCCGGTGGGCGAGGTGTGGGTGGCGAAGTTGAGCCGCAGGTTGGCCGTCGGCACGTAGGGGCTTTGGCGGAGCGGCGACGACATGAAGGTCGAGGCGGCGGCGTTGTAGGCGTTGAGGCCCTGGCCGAGCCAGACGTAGTTGCGGATCGAGGGGAGGGAGTTGACCGCGCCGACGCGGGAGTAGTCGTGCACCTGGCCGGCCCAGACGGTGTCCTCGTTGAACTGGATGATTTCCTGGGCGACGCCGCCGTAGATCATGGCGGCGAGCCGGCCGTTGCCGATGGGGTAGGCGTCGTTCGAGGTCTGGGTGGAGTAGGTCGCCGCGGAAGTGGTGAAGAGCTCCATCGGGCCGGGGACGGCGGAGAGCCGGAGCCGCGGCAGCAAGCTCATGGCGGCGAGAAGGAACAAGACGGCGCGGGGGAGGGGGAAACGCATGTTCGGGGAGGAGCAACCGCACGGGGCAACGCGGAGCGGGCGCGCAGGGGGAGCGCCGGCGCCGCGCAGGGGAACGCGGTTACGATCCAAACAATGGCAACACGGAGCGGCGTCGCGTCCAGAAACTTGATCGCCGGTATCCTAAGTGAGGATACCGGCAATCGCCGTCCTTTGGCCCCGAAGGCGGCGGGGCGGCCGGGGTTTAGGCGGATCGGGGGGGCCAGCGCGAATCGTTTGGAAAAACGAAGGGGGATCGTAGTCGGAGGCAGCCGGCGGCGCCGCGCGCCGGCAGGCCGCTCGCTGTTCGTCGGCGCTACGCGCCGGGCACGCGCCAGACGAGATCTGTGGCGCTCTCGTATGGATTTCGCGGACGTTTTTCCGGGAGAAAGGCGGCCTCGTCGTCGTGCGCGTTGGGACCGACTCCCCAGAGCGTGAAACCGCCGTCGACGTCGCGACGATAGCGGTAGGCTTCGCCCGTGAACGGATCGTGCAGGGCGGCGAGCGCGGGATCGGCGGCGAGGACGGGGATGAGCGAGTCGGGGTAGGCCCCGCGGGCGAGGCGGTATTGTTCCAAGGCGACGGCGAGACGGGCGAGGTCGCGGGTGGTCTTGGCCTGGCCGGCTTGGATCGTGATTCCGTCGAAGGCGGGAAGCAGAATTTCCGCCAGGATGTGATAGGGCCTGCGCAGTCTGTTGTTCTGATGCCGCGCCGCGGTTTTGCGCACGGTTACACGAGCGGCGGTGAGGTCGATGGAGGGAAGGATTTCGTGGATGGTCGCGCGCTCTATCTCGGCGGCGTTTTGATAAACCCAGCCGGACGGGGCCAGTCTGAAGATGTCGTTGAGCATGCGTCCCGAGCCCGAGTCCAGAAGCTCTTCCAAAAACGCGCCGGAGTCGCGGGCGGCCACCCGAAGGGAGATGGAAATCGCGGCCGCGGTTTCCACGGCGTAGGCCTGTCGGAAGCCGGCGAGGATATTGTCGGCGGCGAGGTGTCGGGCGAAGAGGTCGAGTTCGGCCGCGGTCCATTGGTGATGAAGCATTCCCTGCCAGAGGCAGTTTGTGGCGGAGGAGCCGAGGGCGGAGGCCGTGAGTTGAGTGATTAAAATGGGGTCCGAGTGGAGCGCGGAACCGAGACGAAGGGGCAGGAGCAGGGACCGGGCGGCCGCGGCCGGGCGGTCGTTATCGAGATCGAAAAGGGCTTGGAGCGACGCGGCCCTCGCGGCGCTTCTCAGGGCGGTGAGATGGCGCAGGGGAATGGCGTGGAAGTTGTCCCACTCGTAGTCATAGCGGAGTTGCGGGCGATCCGCGGCGGCTTCGTTGAGCTCGGAGAGAATGGGTGCGACATCCTCGAGATAGCGGAGGAGGCGAGCGTTTCCATCACCGCCGACGGCCGCTTGAAATTCGGTTTGGATGGATGCGAGGTCCGCGGGGAGGTTGCGAAACGTGTTTGGCGCGGAGAGCTCGAGATGGCGGACGATCTTGGCACCGTCGGAAGATCGCGGACGGAGGCGGTCCTGCAAATCCTCCCAAAACCGGTCGTAGTCTTCTTTGGCGCGAGGCGCGTCGAGGAGCCGGATTTTGGCGAGGTTTTGGGCGTCGGGGACCGGTGGCGGTGCGAGATCGCCCAAGTGAAAGGAAACACCGGCGGCCGCGGCGTCGCGGGCGGCGGCGGCGAAGGCGCGGCGGCCTCGCCAGTTTTCGACCGCGTAGAAGATCGCGACCAAGGTGGCCAGGAGGGCGCAGGCGAAGAGGAGGCGCCGTGTGATGCGCCAGGTCCACCAGCGGAAGGTGACGAGGCGGACGAAGGCAGAGCAGGCGTCGGGGAGCGACATGGAAGTGGGCGGTGAATGGAGATTGGTCCGATGATGTGGGCGGCCGCGTCTTGTCTTGGGCGCGGAGGGGCGCGGCCGGGGAAGGCCGTGGCTGCAACTTTCCCGTGGCCGCGCTACGCCAAGGCGAGGCGAGCGGGTGGAGGTGCTACGCGGCCAAGGGGGCGGGCGGAGGCGGGCGGGTGGGCGTGCGTGACGGCGCAGCCGCACTGGCTCGCGACGGGGCGGGGGGGGGGGGGGGGGGGACCCGGGGCCGGGGGGGGCGCGGGTGAAGCGGGCGAGTCGAGCGCGGCGGAACCGGTGGCGAGGGCGGCGAGTTGGCGGCGTTGTTCGAGCCAGAGAGCCAGAAGCGAGGCGGAGGAGGCGGAGTCCTCGGCGGTCGCACGGACGGGCGCGGCTAGCGGAGCGGACAGTCGATCGATCTGCTGAAGGGCAAGGAGCCCGATCCATGCGCAGGCGAGCGATGTCCAAGCGAGACGATAAGGGGCGAAAAGCTCGCGGTGCAGCGTGGCAAAAAATGCGAGAGGCGAGGGCGCCGGAGACGGGGACGCGGCGGCGCCGCCGGAGAAGCGGGCGAGGAGGGCGTCGCGTTGCGCGTCGAGGGCCGGGCGGGCGGAGCCGGCGTGGCGGGCGAGGAGGATTTCGCGCGGGGCGCGTGGCGGGTTCATGGGCGGCGGGGTGTCAGGCGGGGCGCGGGCGTGGATCCGCACTTCTTCAAAGCATCGACCATCTCGGATGTTGTCGGATGCGGCGGCGAGGCGTTCACGGAGGGCGCGGCGGGCGTGGAAGAGGCGGGATTTCACGGTGCCGAGGGGGACGGCGGTGATCTCGGCGATGGCTTCGAGGGGAAAGTCTTCGAGGAAGTGGAGGAGCAGGACGGCGCGTTGGGGCGGGGGGAGCTCGTCGACGAGGGCGAGGAGGGCGGCGGCTTGCTCGGAGCGGAGGAGGCCGTCGCGCGGGTCGGGCGCGTCGTCGTCGGGCGTGGCGGCGAGGGCGTCGGCGTCTAGCGGTTGTTCGCGGCCGTAGCGGCGCCAGTGCTGGATGATTTTTTGATGGGCGATGCCGAAGATCCAGGAACCGAAACGGGCGTCGTCGCGGAGCGAGCCGAGGTGGCGGTGAGCGGCGACGAAGGTGTCTTGGACGAGGTCGAGGGCGGCGGTCTCGTGGCGGAGGAGCTCCTGGGCGTAGGTGAAGAGCGGGAGTTGGTAACGGGCGAGCAGGGGGCCCCACGCCGTGGCGTCACCGGCGCGGGCGGAGGCGACGTGGGCGGCGAATGCGGGGGAGTCGTCGGAGGTGGGGGTGGAGCTGGACATCCAAGCGCCGGAAGCGGATGCGGCGTTAGTGGTAGAATGTGGCTGCGCGAAAAAGGTTCAAAGTCTCTGCGAGATTCCTTTCGGCCAAAGGCGTCATCGTAGGGGACGCGCCGAGGATTCGGAAAAAACACACTCGGTGCGCTCGAACGCATGGGAAGAAAAAGGCCCGCCTTTTCCGGGCGGGCCAAGGTGATGTGGAGCGTGAGAACCCGGTCGGCTAGTCCTTGAGGAGAAGTTGTCCGGTGAAGGCCTCTTTGGTTTTTAAGCCGGGAGCCGGCAGGAGAATGAGGCCCGCGCCGACGATATTGTCGCCGGGGGGCGCTTGCCGGAGCACGCCTTTGATCGTGAAGCGGCGGGTGGCGAGAGCTGGATCGTCGAGCTGGTCGGCGAGTTCTTGATCCAGCAGAGTCGCGCGCCCGCGAAAGGTTCCGGTGCGACGATCGATCTCCAAGGGTTCGAGGGACATGGACGCGGAGGCGCTTACCAGGGGCCTGGGCAAGGACGGCAGCCCGGTTGCGGAAAAACCTTCGGTGAAGAATCGCCAGTGGTCCAGGGACGCGTGGATGGTGAGCGGTTCGAAGCCGTTTCGGTAGGCCTCGTCTTTTCGCGACGCGGTTTTGGCCCAATAAATTTCCTGGTCGTCTTCGTCGGGGAGGTAGAGGCGTCCGTCGAGAAGGGGATGCGGTCGCAGCGGAAGCCAGCCGGCGAGGTAGCTTTCGGAGCGGTTGTAGGGATTGACGAAAAGCCGGTAGGTGTTCGTGGCGTCAGACAGGAGCGTGCCGGTGAAGGGGCGGCCGTCGCCGAGGGTGCCGCGCAGGCTGAGCCGCCCTCGGGCGTCGATCTCGCCGGTGGCGTAACCGGGGCCGACCGGGATCGATGCGAGCGGCGGGGCGGGATCGTCGAAGGTGGAGAGGCGCGCCGCTTGCCGAAACAGCAGGGTATGCTTTCCGGCGAAGGAGACGGCCGGGTTTCCGGAGGCGTTCAAGAGCGGCCGGAGCTCTGGTTCGGAAACGTGGAGCATCGTCTGCTCGGAGACGGGGAGGCGATTTGTCTCGTCGTAACTGACCAAGCGGACCTGGAGCGTGTCGGAGAGCGTGATGTCGAGGACGAGACGATCCAGATTCCGAAGCGCGGAGCCGGTGTAGCGAAGTTTCCACGACGCGGTCGCGGTGCCGGCCGCGGAGGAGTCGGTCGCGTAGGCGAAGCGACCTTTGACCGGATGCGTTTCCTCGCGGTAGCGGAGGGTGCCGGTGAAGGCGCCGGTGGGGCCGTCGAGTTTGAAGGTGAGCAGGGCCTCGGGGAGGCCGGTGCGCTGGGAGAGGAGCAGCGTCTGATAACGGCCTTGGTAAGCGTGGACCTCGAGCGTGCCGTCGAGGAGGGTGATGTCGTAATAGTATTTCAACAATCCGAAGCCTTGGGAGGGGGGAACAGGTTTCACCGCGTAGACGCCGGGCGGGCTGTCGGGGCCTGCGTTGACGAAAGGCGCGGGCATGGCGGGAGGTGTCATTCCTCCGCGCAGCCCGTCGAAGGAAAACGTTATCGGCGGGTTGGATGCGCCCACGGGGCGGTGGGCGGGGACGGGGCGGATCACGAGCGGACGTTTCTGGACGGTTTGGGTGAAGACGACCGGTTCCACCGGCTCGTAGTTGTGGGTGTCTATGAGTTCCACCGAGATGGTGTGGACGCCGGGCGAGAGCGTGTCGTCTTCCCAAAGGAAATACCCGCTCGCACGGATTCTTACCGCAAGGCCGGCTGGCTCGGTCGTGATTTGCGGACGGTAGGCGGGGCCGAAGACGAAGTTGGCGAGCGGACCGGCGGCGAGGGTGGCGCTGGCTTTGGCGATTTTTTGGGTGGCGCAGGCGTAGCCGGAATAGCCGGGGGTGGTGACGATGGCTTCTACCTGGTATTGGCCCGCCGTGATGGGCGGGACGGGGTATTGGCCGGGATCGCGATCGGGGTAGCGGAGGATCACATCCAAACCCGGAGGTTCGGTCGTGATTGTCACGCTCTTGGCCTCGCCGTCGTAGGTGGTTTCGAGTCCGGCAAAGTTGATCGTGGCGGGAATGGCCGAGGGGGATGCAGCCGCTTGGATTGTTCCGGTGACGCCTCCGCCGCAGTAGCTGGGGGTATTGGGCAGACTGTAGCTGAGGCTGACGTCTCCGGCGGCGAGCAGGACCACCTGGTTGTTTTCGATTTTGGCGGGGCCGGAGCGCACCGTCCAAGTGCCGACATCGCCGAAGGGGTGCCCGGCCAGAGGATTGAATGGCTGGCCGTCGGCGACGAAGGGGCCGGAGGGGATCGTGAGGCTGGGATAATCGATTTGGCTGATGAAGAACTCCAGATCCTGCGTGCCGGTGGCGCCGTTGATGGAGTAGGCTACCCTCACGATGTGGAGGCCGCCTTCTGTGGGAGGCGTGGGCAGGCCGTCGTAAAGCACCGATGTGATGGTTAGGCCTTCCGCGGCGACGATGGCCGGAGCTTTGGGCGTGCCGTCGTAGCTGGCGTAGCGCGGGGCCAGGCTGATCGCCTGGTTTGCCGGAAGAACGTGGAGGTCGACCGAGCGGACGCGTGTGTAGTCGTGGAGTTCGGCGCGAAGCGTGCAGGGATAGACTCCGGGATCGATGTCTGCCGTGCGCCCTAGCTGGAGGTAGCGGTGCCGATCTCCGGCAAAACCCGTCAAGTATGCGATGACGCCGGCCGGCTGGTCGATCGAGCAGGTGGCGGGAAGGTTGCCTAAAAAGAGTCGCGAGCGATTGGTTTCATCTAAACGAACCACGTTCGAAGGCGTGTCGCGGTGGAGCGGTGGGCGACCGCGGCGGATCAGGGAATTGCCGGTGTCGGCGACGTAGAGCGTGTCGCCGGGGCCGAAGGCCAGGGCCTCCGGATGATCGACGCGGGCGGTGTAGATCGTGGCGTTGTTTTCGGAGCGAACGGGCCAGACGTCTTCACTCCCGACTCCGGGCTTTTCGTCGAGAAGGGAGCCGAGTTCACCGCCGGGAGGCAGGATGAAAAGGCGATTGCGAGAGTCGCCGATGACGACGTTGCCCTCACTGTCGACCGCCAAGGTCGTGGGCGCATCGAGGTGTTTGGCGGTGTCGACATAGCGCGTGGCGACGACGCCTTCGGGCGAGAGCGTGCGCAGGGAGCGGGAGTCGCGTTCCAAAATATAGAGCGTGTCGTCGGGGCCGAAGGCGAGCGCCCAAGGCGTGCGGAGCCTCGCGTCGCCGGAGGCGGAGCCATCCGCGATGCCGGCCTGGCCGGCCACGCCGGCGACGGTGTCGACGGCGCCGGATGCGGGATCGAAGCGGCGGACCGTGTGGTTGGCGGAATCGGCGATGTAGACCTCGCCGTGGCGCGAGACCGCCATTCCGCGAGGCGAATGGAACGTGGAGAGCGGGCCGGTCCCGTCGGCGCTTCCGGCGGTATCGATGGCGCCGGCGACAACGGAGGCTTCGCCGTCGGCATGGACGGCGCGAAGCGTGTGGCGAGCAGGGTCGGTCAGATATAGGACGGCGCCTGTTTGTGACGCCGCGAGGCCGCCGCCCGCGGCGACGGGGAGCTCGGCGATGGTGGTGACGACGTGGTCGGCGAAGGAAAGGCGCCGGAGCGCTTGATTGCCATGGTCCGTGAAATAGAGCGCGTCGGTGGTCGCCGAGAGCGCATCGGGCCGCTTGAGGCGGGAAACGCTTTGGGCGCCGTCGACGAAACCGCTGCCGCCCGGAAGTCCGGAGTGCGTCGCCACGACGCCGTTCGTCGAAAGCGTGCGCAGTCGGTGATTATCGGTGTCGACGATCACGACCGTTCCGTCCGGGCGCAGATTGACGTCGCTCGGAGAGGAAAAGGTCGCGGATGCGGCGGGGCCGTCTTCGCGACCGGCGACGCCGGGCGTGCCGGCCAGCGTGGAAACCGCGCCCAAGGGGGACACGAGTCGAAGGAGGTGGTTGCCGGTGTCGGCGACGATGAGCTTGCCGTCTGGCCGCACGCGCAGGCCGCGGGGAGAGGAGAAGCGCGCGTCGGCCCCCGTGCCATCGTCGTGACCGGGCGAGGCGGCGAGGCCGGCGAGGGTGGACACGGTGCCGTCCGGGCGGATCACGCGGACGAGGTGGTTGCCGGTGTCGGAGACATAGAGGTTGCCGGCCGGGTCCGCGGCGATGCCGCGGGGCGAGGAAAAGCGGGCCCTGGCGCCTTGGCCGTCGGCGGAACCGGATTTGCCGGGGCTGCCGGCGAGCGTGGTGACGACGCCGGACGGGGTGATCTTGCGGATCACGTGATTGCCGGTGTCGGCGACGAAGACATTGCCGGACTGGTCGACAGCGAGCGCGGTCGGGGCCTTGAAGCGCGCGGCGCGGCCGACTCCGTTGCCGTTACCGGCCTTGGCCCCACCGGCGAAAAGAGTGAGTTTTCCCAGGCGGAAGTCGTTGGGAAGAAGGTAGCGGTGGATGCGATTGGCACCGGTTTCCGCGATGTAGAGGACTCGGTCGCTGGTCAGCGCCAAGCCCGAGGGTTGCTCGAAGAGTATCGTGTTGGGATATCCGGCGGCGCCGGTGAGATAATAGGGATCGAGGAGATATTGGGAGTGATCGGGATAAACGAGGCGAAGAGCCCCGTTGCCTGTGTCGGCCACGATTTCCGCCGCTCCGTCGCCTATGATGGCGGATGGTTCGCGGTAGGCCACGCGGTCCAGTTGCCCGGGCTCGTAATATGAGTCGTTGTCACGCAACCCGGCGGCGGGGCTGCCCGCCACGGTCTCGAAATCATAGAGGCCGGCGTAATCGGGTAGACGGGACGGGGGCGTGGCGCCGGCGCAAAAACCGGCACAAGCGGCTAACCCTGAGAGCAGGACGAAATGAATGCGCGAAAACACGCAGTCACCTGACTGAAACGTTCTGGACGTATGCGAGTGAAAAAGCGGACGGCCAAACGCTTTCGTGTCGAGCGGGATTGGGGGCAGTCAGGGTGCCTCGAGGATGAGTTCGGCGGAGACCTTTTCGTCGGAGTTCGGGCCGGTGTCGCCGGCGACGGGGTCGAAGAGGAGGTGGGCGTGGCCGAGCGTGTCGGAGGCGCCGTCGGGGCCTTGGCGGAGGGTGCCGGAGATGGCGACCTTGCGCGTGACAGGCCGGGCGGGAGGCGGGGCGACTTGGTCGCTTAGCGAGAAGGAGCCGGAGAGGGCGCCGGTGGCGGGGGTGACGGTCAGCTGGAAGGAACGGGGATTGGGCGATGGCGGCGGGATGGTGCCGTTTGCGCGGAGAGTGAGCGCCGCGGGAAGGGCGGAGACTTCGGCCTCGGTTAGGAAATCGCCGATGAAATCGAGGCCGAAGGGCGCGTCGGTGCCGGAACCGCGAGGCAGCAGGTCGAGGCGCTCGGGCAGGGTGAAGGCCGGTGCGGAGCTGGACGCCGCCAAGGGCGGGAGCCACGGGTCGAGAGCGGCAGAGACTTTGGCGGCGAAACCGAGGCGATAAGAGGCGTCGCGAGCGGAGGGCGTGGTTGACGCGGGGAGAGCGCTCTTGGCCCAAGCGAGAGCGTCTTCGGATTCTGGCACGTAGAAGCGGCCGGGGAAACGCGTCTGGTCGGGGTGGGGAACGAGTTCGAGTTCGCCGGAGAGGAATGAATCGAGGCGCTTGGCGTAGGGTCGCAGGAAGACGAGGAAGCGGCCGTCGGAGTTTTCGGAATCGGGCGCGAGGAAGGCCGGGCGGGCGGTGCCGGTCAGGGGAATGCCGTCGGCGAGTTTTCCTTTAAAGGTCATGACGCCGGTCGCGGCGACGGAGACGGAGGCCTGGCCGGCCCCGAGGGGGAGAGAGCCGGGAGCAAGGAGCGCGGAGCCGGGGGCCTGATCGAGCGGAGTCGGATTGCGAAGCACGAGGGTGTGGAGGCCGGTCCAGGGGGCGTTTTGTTTTTTGCCGGAGACGACGCGCTGGGCGAAGACACGCGAGCCGTCGGCGATGGAGAGGTGAGCGGGGGAGGCGCCTGCGAACGTGAGCTCGCCGTCGAGGGTGTCGCCGACGATCTCGAAGCCGAGGGAGAGGCCGGTGATGCCGGTGGCGGGAGCAGGAGTCCAAGAAGCTTGGGCGGCGGTGCCGTCGGAGGCGGTGAGGCTACCGCGGACAGGGATGGCGGCGGGCAAGGCGGCGAGGTTGAGCGTGCCGGTGTAGGTGAGGGCGTTGTTTGGCACGAGGAGCTCGAGCTTGCCGCGCGCGGTGCCGGAATCGTCGACGAGCAGGGCTTCGTAGGCGCCGGAGAAGCCTTCCACCGTCAGGAAGGCGGGCTCGTCGGCGACGAATCGGTAGTTGGCGTCGAGACCACCGGTGAAGGTGATGGGATAGCGGCCTTCGGGGCTGGTGCTGACGGCGATGGTCTTGCCGCGTGGAGGGAAATCGATGTCGGTAAGATCGTCGCCGTTCACGAAGCCCTCGTAGATGGCGGTAAAGGCGGGGTTCGGTTTGCCGACGAGACGAGTGGCGGGTTCGAAGGAGACCGCGAGCTCAGCCTTGTTGATCGCGATGGTGCGAGTGACCACGGGGGCGGTGTCGAAACCGTTTCCGCCGGATTGGCTCGCTTGGATTTTGGCTTTGCCTGCGCCGAGGATGACCAACTTGCCGTTGGATATAGTGACGATGCCTGACGGCGCCGAGGAGATTACCTGGAACTCCACGGGGAGGCCGGAGCTGGCGGAAGCGATGAGCGCGACGGGATCGTCGCCGTAGACCGCGGGGGGAGGCTGCGGGAAGCTCAGGGTTTGATTGAGGGTGGGCGCAAAGATCGTGAAGGCGAAGGAGTGGGAATAGGAGTTCGAACCAGAGGCGAACGCTCGAGGGTCGTTTACGCGCACGTAAGCCGTGTATTTGCCGGGTGATGTTGGTTCGCTGACGTAGATCTCACCTCCAGGCGGAGTCACGTCGGGAATCCCGACGTCAATCATGGTCGTGTAGATCACCTCGGTCTTTAGTCCCGGTGGCGAGGTAACGAGATCCACCTGGACCGGTTTTCCGGTGAACCAATCGCTCGATGTCGGCAGGGCCAGCGCGACGGTTTCGGCGGGGTTGACCTCGAACTCGACTTCTACGGGATCGGCCGGCGCGTATATGGCGTTTCCGGCTTGGGTCGCTCTTAGTTTCACGACACCGACGTCTTGGAGGCTTAGCATGCCATTCGCATAAGTGGCGGGCCCAGAAACGACGGACAGCGAAACCGGCAGACCAGCGGATGATTCGGGGAGGACGGAGAAGGGAGGGTCGCCAAACGTCTTGCTCCAGATAGGAGCGATGGTGATGTTTTGCGTGAACCGAAGGATGGGCATTTCCGCTTCCACGGCGGGCGCGGGAGCGAAGGTATCGTTCCCGGTTTGGGTCGCCCGGATCACGACCACGCCCGGCTCGCCGGTGAGGACGAGCGTGGAGCCGTCGGAGCCGAGTAGTGCAGGACCTGATACGATGGAAAAAGAAACAGCCAGACCGGAGGTGGAGCGGGCGGAGAGCGACGACAGGGGGATGGGCGCGTCCGTGACGTATCGCGCGGGAGGCTGGGCGAAGGTGATTTCCTGCGGCAGCGCAGCCGTGACGATGGAGGTTTCCACCGACGGGGCGGCGGCGTGGTAAAACGTGCCCGCGTGGGTGGCGCGGACCGTGACCGTGCCGGTGCCGGTAAGGGAAAGCTTCCGGGTCGTCACGAGGCCGCCAGTGAATTGATGATCGGAGAAGACGCCGGGGCCGCTCACGACCTCGAGGACCGGAGGCGGCGGATTGTTGCCCTCGCATTCGATGCGGCACGAGACATAGACCGAAGGAAAGGGGCTGTCGGCGAGAACCTCCCCGTGCGAAAGCACCAAGGTCTGCGTATGGCCGGTGATTTGGACGGGCTCCATGGCCGCGGAAGGCGAGGGCTCGTGATATAGAAGGACTCCGCGCCCGACGCCGGCCGAGGATGAATCGTCGCCCTCGGCGAGGAGATTGCCGTCGGGCTTGATGTAATAGCAAACGCCCGCGCCGGCCTGGATGCCCGCTGCGCCCTCGAGGATTTTCGTGGGAGAGGCGTAGGTTCTGACGACCGATTCTCCGATGTTGCGGAAGGTGAAGGAGCCTTCGCTCCAGACACCGCCGTCGGCAGCGAGCATCAAGGCGAAGCCGGGGTCGGCCGCCGGATTCAGGCCGGAATCTCCCGCGGCGATCGCCGTGGCGTTAGAGAAAATTTGCGCAGGCGAAAGGCGGGCGGCGGGAGGCGTCGCCCCGGTCGCGTCCGAGTGGATGTAGCCGGTGGCCCAGACGCTGCCGTCCGTCTTGAGGAAAAGCGTGTGGTTGAGCGCGGTCGAGACGGCCAGGACCCCGGTCAAAACCTGCACCGGGCTGGAGCGCGCGGATCGTGTGCCGTCGCCGAGCTGGCCCATGGCGTTTTCGCCCGCAGCCCAGACGGTGCCGTCGGTCTTGAGGAAAAAGCTGTGGCGACCTTTGGCCGAAATGCTTTTCACGCCGTCGAGAACGAAGACGGGGCCGACGCTGCCGATGGTCGAGCCGATGCCGAGCTGGCCCTCTTCGTTGGCGCCGACGGCGAGGACGGTGCCGTCTGTCTTTAGGTAGAGGAAATGGCCTTCGCCCGCGGCGATGGCTTTCACGTCGGCCACCGTGGTGGGCGCGGTCGGCTCGGGTTGGTAGTCAAAAAAACCGAGGAAGGCGAAACCTTGGGCGAAGCCGGCGGTGCCGTCCGTTTTCAGGACAAAGGCCTGGGTGCGGGAGACCGCGATGGAGCGGATGTTGTCGGCGACTTTTTTGTGCGCGAATTCGTGATAGCTCGCCGGGCGTTGATACCGCTCCGGGTCGGGATTGGGTTCGGTTCGCCAAAGGGTGTTGTCGACGCAGACGAAATAAGAGGTGGCACGTCTCGAAGCGATCTCGAGCACGGGAAACGCCGGAGCCGGCGAGGTGGATGAAACGGCAAGCGCGCGGCCCTCATCGAGCAAGCGCAGGTCGGTCGCGCGATCCGTCTCCAAATCTTTCAGATATTGCAGACGGGCCCGCTCTTCCGGTCCCGGGGCGGTGGGCAGGGTTGAGGTCGACCCTGATGCAAGCGGGGGAATCGCGACGAGGCACAGCGAAGCGGCGAGGCGGCGAAGCCAAGCGGGGAAGGCGGCCGCCGCGACGCTGGCCGGGTGAAGCTGGGACATTCGCCGAGGCTTTTTCCCGGCCGTGGAAAATCAAGGGCATACGCGGCCCCGAAAATATGCCGTCCTCGACGTCGCGACGGCCTCAAGGGCTGCCGGGGGCGGAAAGAATCAGCTCGGCGGAGACTTTTTCGTCGGAGTTCGGGCCGGTGTCGCCCGGGACGGGATCGAAGAGGAGGTGGGCGTGGCCGAGGGTGTCAGAGGAGCCGGCGGGGCCTTGGCGAAGGGTGCCGGAGATGGTGACTTTGCGGGTGACGGGGCGCGCGGGCGGCGGGCTGACTTGGTCGCTCAACAGGAAGGAGCCGGTGAGAGCACCGGTGGCGAGGGCGACGGACAGCTGGAAAGAACGCGGATTGGGCGAGGGGATGGCGATGGTGCCGTTTGCGCGAAGGGTGAGGGCGGAGGGGAGCGCGAGGACTTCGGCCTCGGTGAAGGCGTCGCCGAGGAAGTCGAGGCCGACGGGGGCGTCGGTGCCGGAGCCTTGAGGGAGGAGGTCGAGCCGCTCGGGCAGCGTGAAGGCAGGAGCGGAGGCCGTGGCGGCGGCGGCGGGCAGCCACGGATCGAGGGCGGCGGACACCTTGATCGCGAAGCCCGCGCGGTAAGTGGCGTCGAGGGGCTTGGTCGGAGAGGGGCCCTTCGACCAAGCAAGGGCCCCCGGGGTTTCGGGGGTGTAGAAGCGGTTTGGGAAGCGCGTCTGGTCGGGGTGGGGGAGGAGGTGCTGTTCGCCGGCGAAGGCGGAGTTGACGCGTCTGGCGTAGGGACGGAGGAAGACGCGATAGCGACCGTCGGTGTTTTCCGATTCGGGGGCGAGGAAGGCCGGGCGGGCGGTGCCGGTGAGAGGGACGCCGTCGGCGAGCTTGCCCTTGAGGGTCATGATGCCGGTGGGAGCGACGGAGGCGGACGCGTGGCCGGCGCCGAGCGGAAGGGCGCGGGTGTCGCTTTCGAGGAGCGGAGTCGGATTGCGGAGGACGAGGGTGTGGAGGCCGGTCCAGGGGGCGTTTTGTTTTTTGCCGGAGACGACGC
>CBIHRE010000066.1:0-14480 GCA_966212385.1 uncultured Akkermansia sp.
CTTCTTGAATCGAAAAGGCAACTTGCCCGCCGTTTTGATTATCCAACGAAAGAGCTTTGCCATTAAAATAGGGGGCGTAAAGCGCATCGTTGTTGTTGGTCGATAACGCCACGAAGCTTCTATTATTATTGGCGAAAAGACTTACCGCATTCCCCCATTGCCTGAGGACCGCGACACATTGGGCTTTTTTCGCGGTGGCCCGAACCTTGGAAACGGTGGGAACGAGAATCGCCGCCAAGATGCCGATGATGGCGATGACGGTGAGAAGCTCGATGAGCGTGAAGCCGGAAGGCTTCCGGGATCGCTTGCTGGGGATGTGGCAACGCATGGCAGAACGGGACTGAAGTCCAAGTGGGGTTGATATTGCGGGGGGATACTACTGAGGCAGCCAAGGGGCGGGTGATGGCTGCGTTGGGAACTGATAACAGCCATAAATCGGGCCGCCGAATGGTCAACGGCATTGGCCGGCCACGGCCGGCCTTTCGGCCTCGTTTCAGAGGGAGACCCCTTAGGATCCAGAACAAAGTTCTGGAAAACGTGTAGGGCTGCGCGAATTACGCCCCAAGGGGGGCCTGGTAGGTGTTCGGAGCACCCCGTTTTCCGGTTTCCCCCGTGGAAGTCTTGTAGTTGGAAAATGTTACAAGCACGCGGACGGGGGAGGGAAAATCGTCCGATGCGGCGGATGCGGGCTCCGGCGGGAACTTCGCGGATACTAGCGCGCCGGGGGCCTTGAAGCTTCCGCGGCGAGCGGCCGCGACAGCTTGAGCGGCCAGTCGTCGCTGCGGAATGGAACCGCGGGGAGGCCTGCGGAATTGACGAGGTTGGGCGTGGAGATCTCGTGCCAGCCAAGGCGAACCGCGAGCGGGCGCGGCACGGCGGGACTTGCGACGACGACCACGCCCTTCTCGATGCGGGCCGAGGCGGGGTGGAAGACGCGGTCTTCGCCGGCGACGACGAACTCCGAGGGGGCGCGTCCGTCGCGGGTGCGCAGGTCGGCGGCGTATTCAAATTTCAACTCCAAGGCGCCGCCTTCCTCGCTCGCGCGCATCGAGGAGAAGGTCGGCCCGCGCGCCGGGATGTCCTCCCGGCCGTAGGTCTCGGCGAGCGCGAGCCGGGCGAGCCGCAGGCCGACGTCGAGTTTGTTGGTCGGATGAATGTCGTGGGTGTCGGAGGCGAGATCGGTGGTGACGGCGTAGCCCGTGCGCGGGGCGGAGAGAGCGCGGACCTGCTCCATGCGAAAGGCGGGAAGGGCCTCGGCGGTGACAGGAAAATTCTCCCCTTTCGAGTAATCCATCGGAGCGAGGAGCACGCCGTAAAAGGGCGCGTCGGGGCGTTCCCAGGCGCGGCGCCAGGTTTCGATCAACGCGGTCTGTTTCTCGGCGTAGAGGGCGATATCACCGTTCATCAGGTTGGTCTCGCCCTGATACCAGAGGAAGCCGCGGATCGAGAAAGGCGCGAAGGGCGCGACCATGGAGCGGTAGAGTTCGGTGGCCTGAACGCCTTTGACCCAGGCTTGGAGTTTGCGTTTTTCGAGGCCTTGCAACGGCGGGGCGGCGAAGGCCTCGGGCGGCATCCACGCCTCGATGAAGGTGCCGCCGAAGCTCGCGTGAACCAAGCCGACCGGCACGTCGAGCGTCTGATGGATCTGCCGGCCGAAGGTGTAGGCGACGGCGGAAAAGTCCGAGATGCGCAAGGCTTCCGGCGAGCAGGGAAGCCAGGTGAAGCGGCCGGGCGCGTCCTGCTTCTGGTCGGTGCGCGGGACTTGGTAGAGGCGGAGCTTTGGATAGCGGGCGGCGGCGATTTCGAGCTCATGGTCGTCCACGGGGCGTTGCCCTTTGCGCGGGCCGAAGGGTTTCTCCATGTTGGATTGGCCGGAGCAGAACCAGACCTCGCCGACCAAGACGTCCGAGAAGCCGATGGTGTTGTCTCCTCGCACCGAAAGCTCGCGCGGCTCCGCGCTAGCCGCGATCGGATCGAGCGTTACGCGCCATTTCCCGTCGCCTCCGGCGGTGCTTGTCCTCGATTGCCCGGCGAAGGCAACCGTGACCGTTTCGCCCGGGGCGGCCTCGCCCCAAACCGGCACCGGCAGGTCGCGTTGCAACACCATGTGGTCGCCAAAAATCCTTGCGCAACGAACTTCCGCGCGGAGTCGCGGGGCGGCGAGCAGAAGCGGAAGGAGGACGGACGCGCGGAGCAAGGCGGAGGTCATGTTCGAGGGGGGGAAGGGGCGGGGGGGGACGCGGAACCTGGCGACGCTGCGGGCCTGGTGGCGGCGATTCCATCGGAATCGCATTCCCTGATCGCCGGTATTCTCGCCGGATTCTGCGGTATCCTAGTATTGGATACTTCTATGATAAAAGTGGTTGGCTTTGCCCGCGTGTTCCAAAAAATCCTGTCCTCGGCCGAGCCTCCCGTTTTCCCAAGCACCCCGTCCGCTCGCGTTTCCTTGGAAGCGCCTTCGTCTTTATCCCCATTTTTCCGCCCATGCGTCTGTTCTCCTTCCTCGTGCTCTTCTGCCTCGCGCTGTCCGGCCGCGCGGCCACCACCGAGTCGATCTACCTTTCTGGGCGGGGGGCGGACGACGCGACCGAGTGGGACTTTTACTGCACCGGCGGACGCAACAGCGGATTCTGGACGAAGATCCCCGTGCCGTCCTGCTGGGAACAGGAGGGTTTCGGCGCCTATGAATATGGGGTCGAGTCGCGCGGGACCGAACGCATGCCCGTGCGCCCGCCGCCGCCGGAGGAAAGCGGGCTCTATCGGCGCGAATTCTCCGTTCCCGAGGCCTGGCGCGGCCGTGTGGTCCGGCTGGTGTTCGAGGGAGTGATGACGGACACCGAGGTGAAGATGAATGGCGTCGTCGCCGGGCCGGTCCACCAAGGAGGCTTCTACCGCTTTTCATACGATGTTACCGACAAGCTCCGGTTGGACGGGCCGAACCTTATCGAGGTCTCGGTTCACAAGCGTTCCGCGAACGACAGCGTGAACCGCGCCGAACGCTACGCGGATTACTGGAACTTCGGTGGCATCTTCCGCCCCGTGCGGCTGGAGGCGCTCCCATCGCGGTTTATTGATCGCGTGGCGATCGACGCCCGTGCCGACGGTGCCTTTTCGGCCGACGTGTTTCTTGGTGGAAAGGCGTCGGGCGGAGCCAGGCTCGTGCTTCAGTTGCGCGACGCCGAGGGCCATCCGGTGGGCGAACCGGTCACCCAGGCTGTGGCGCCCGGTTCGGACCGCGTCGTGGTGCGCGCTCGGCTCGCGTCGCCGGCAACATGGACCGCGGAAACGCCGAATCTTTATCGGGCCGAATTCACGCTGCGGGCCGGCAGGCGCGAGGAGCACACGTTCACACAGCGGTTCGGATTTCGCACCTTCGAGGTCCGGGCGGGCGAAGGCGTTTTCCTCAACGGCCGGCGCGTCGTTTTCAAGGGCGTCAACCGTCACAGTTTTTGGGCGGACACCGGGCGCACGCTTTCGCTTGAGCATCATCGCGAGGACATCCGGCTGATGAAGGAGGCCAACATGAACGCCGTGCGCATGTCGCACTATCCGCCCGACGCGGAGTTCCTGGACCTTTGCGACGAGTCGGGGCTCTACGTCATCGACGAGCTCGGGGGGTGGCAGCGCTGCTACGACACGCCGACCGGCCGCCGGCTCATCGGCCAGATGGTGGCGCGAGACGTGAACCACCCGAGCGTCCTGTTCTGGGCAAACGGAAACGAGGGCGGCGAAAACGCCGAGAACGACGACGAATTCGCGAAACACGACCCGCAGGGGCGGCCGGTCTTGCATCCGTGGGCGCTTTCGTTCCGGAATCTCAACACCTATCACTATCGCGAATACGCCGACACCGCGAAATATGTCGACGGAGCGGACACGTTCATGCCCACCGAGTTTCTCCACGGGCTCTTCGACGGAGGGCATGGCGCCGGCCTCGACGACTACTGGAAGTTGATGGGAGAAAAGCCGCACGCCGCCGGCGGCTTCCTCTGGTGCTGGATGGACGAGGGTATCGCTCGCACCGACCAAGGCGGCCGGATCGACGCCAATCGCGATCTCGGTCCGGACGGCATGCTGGGGCCGCGTCACGAGAAGGAGGGGAGCTTTTTCACCGTGCGCGAGATTTGGTGCCCGGTGCAGATCCCGCTCGAGACCTTGCCCGCGGACTTTTCGGGACGGCTGCCGGTGCGCAACCGCTACGATTTTCTCAACCTGTCGGGCCTCACCTTCGAGTGGCGTCTGATGCGCTACGCGCCGCCGGGAGCCTTGATGTTTCATCGCTCTCTCATCGCGCACGGGCGCGTGGCCGGGCCCGATGTCGCGGCGCGCGGCGAGGGCGAGCTGACCTTGCCCTTGCCCGCCGACTGGCGCGCGGCGGACGCGTTGCTGTTGACCGCGATCGACGGGCAGGCCCGCGAGCTGTGGACCTGGTCCTGGCGCTGGAAGAGCGGCGCGGCCGCGATAGGGAACGCGTTTCCGGGCAAGTCCGCCGTCGCGTTGTCCGAGGGCGCCGTCGAGACCGTCGTGACGGCCGGCCGCAATGTCGTGCGTTTTGATCGGGGCACCGGCCGGCTCGCCTCGCTGGAACGCGACGGGCGCCGGCTCTCTCTCGGCGCCGGCCCCCGGCTTGCCGCGTATCGCCGCGAGAAGCGTGTGCTCGAACCCGTCGCCGCAAGCACGGGACGGCTGCTGAGCTTTACCGCGAGCATGGAGGGCGAATCCGCGGTGATCGTCGCGAAGCACGAGGCCGGCGTGCGCGAGACGCGCTGGACCATCTCGCCCGACGGCGACGTGAGGCTCGACTACGCCTTTCCGGGACCGGGAGTGGTGGACCTGCTCGGCGTCGATTTTGACTATCCCGAGGAAAAGATGAAATCGAAGGAGTGGTTCGGCTCCGGTCCCTATCGGGTTTGGGCGAACCGGCTGAAAGGCGGTTCGCTCAACCGCTGGGACACCGAATACAACGACAACATCCCGGGCTTCACCTGGACCTTCCCCGAATTCAAGGGATGGTTCTCGCGCTGGGAATGGATGGCTTTTACCACGACGGAAGGGCGCTTCGCGTTGCTCAACGACGGCGGCCAGCCCTACGTCGGCGTCTATGCGCCGCGCGACGGAAAGAACAACCCCGTGCTCGTGCTGCCCCGTCTTGGTTTGGGCGTTTACCAAGTGATCCCCGCCATCGGGACGAAGCAGTCGGAGCCTTCGAATATCGGGCCGCAGGGCCAGCCGCGTGAAGTCGGCGGCGAGGTGCGCGGCTCGCTCATCATTCGTCTGCTCGATCAGCCATGAGCTTCGGAGGCTTTCTTCGTTTCGTGCGGAGCGCTCTCTGCGCCGTGTTCTGCGCTGTCGGCGCCGCGTTTGCGGCGGAGGGACCGCGTCACGAGACGAGCCTGGATCTCGGTTGGCGGACGGTCGCGGCGGAGACGGGTTCGGAAAAATACACGGGCTTCGAGCAGTCTGGATACGATGACACGTCGTGGTCTCGGGTCGATGTGCCGCACAACTGGGACGACTACGCGGGTCTCACCCGCGTCGTGCATGGCAACCGCCATGGCAGCGCCTGGTATCGTCGCGAATTCGTGGTCGATGCGTCCGAACGGGGACGCCGTGTGTATCTGTTTTTCGAGGGCGTCGGCTCTTATGCCACGGTGTGGGTCAATGGCCGCGCGGCCGGGACGCACGCCGGCGGGCGCACGACTTTCACGCTCGATGTCACGGAGCTCGTGAACATCGGCGGGACGAATCTTCTCGCGGTCCGCGCCGATCATCCGGCGGGCATCACCGATTTGCCATGGGTCTGCGGCGGCTGTTCGAGCGCGCCCGGGTTTTCGGAGGGCAGCCAACCGATGGGGATTTTCCGGCCGGTCACGATGGTGACCACGGAGCAGGTTCGCGTGGAACCTTTCGGCGTGCATGTATGGAACGACGCCGACGCGACGGTGGAATCCGCGACGATCCATTTCACCGTCGAGCTGAACAACCATGGCGATGCGCGAACCCTGACTATCGAAAACCAAGTGGCCGGCCCGCGCGGGCAGTTTTCCAGCTCGATTCTTATCGGGTCGCACCCGAAGGGCGTTTCCATCGCCAGCGGTTCGCTGTCCCTTCTAGATGTCGCTCTGTGGTCGCTCGAATCGCCGCATCTCTACCGGATGGAGACCCTGCTGCGCGATGGCGACCGCGTGCTTGATCGCGTCGTGACTACTTTCGGCGTGCGCACTTTGCGCTGGCCCAAGCCAGGCGATCCCGAGGGCGGTCCATTTTACCTCAACGGCAAGCCGGTCTTCATCAACGGCACCTGCGAATACGAGCACGTGCTCGGGGCGAGCCATGCGTTTTCCGCCGAACAGATCGCCGCGCGTGTCGCGCAGGTGAAGGCGACGGGCTACAATGCCTTTCGCGACGCGCACCAGCCGCACAACTTGCGTTACCAGGAATACTGGGATCGCGACGGCATCCTTTGGTGGCCGCAGATGGCTTCCCAGATCTGGTTCGATACCCCGGAGTTTCGCGCGAACTTCAAAACACTGCTCCGTGACTGGGTGCGCGAACGCCGCAACAGTCCCTCCAATATTCTTTGGGGCCTCGCCAACGAGAGCAAACTGCCGAAGGATTTCGCCGAGGAGTGCGTCGCGCTCATTCGCGAACTCGATCCGACGGCGTCCACGCAGCGACTCGTCACGACCTGCAACAGCGGCAAGGGCACCGATTGGAACGTGCCGCAAAACTGGACCGGCACTTATGGCGGCAACCCTGACGACTATGCCGCCGACTTGAAGCGGCAACAGCTCGTCGGCGAATACGGCGCCTGGCGCAGCCTCGGGCTGCACAGCGAAGGCGGCTACATCGGCGACGGCGTGCGCAGCGAGGATCGGGCCGATGCCATCTACGCGACGAAGATCCGTCTCGCCGAATCGATCCGCGATCAGGTGCCGGGGCATTTTCACTGGCTCCTCGCCACCCACGAAAATCCCGGGCGAACCATCGGCTCCAAGGGGCAGCAGGGCAGCGACGGCTGGGCGGAGCTGGATCGGGTCGGTCCGGCGAACAACAAGGGCTTGCTCACGCTGTGGGGCGAGCCGACGGACGCGTTCTATCTTTTCCGAGCGAGCTACGCGCCGGCGGCGAAGGAGCCGATGGTCTACATCGTGTCGCACACCTGGCCCGACCGCTGGCGTGAGCCTGGGCGAAAGGATGGCATTCTCGTCTACTCCAACTGCGAGGAGGTCGAGCTGTTCAACGACGCCGGTGCGCGGGAATCGCTCGGCGTGCGCCGCCAAGGCGGCTCCGGTGTGCCGTTCCGCTGGGATAGGGCCGACATCCGCTTCAACGTCCTTTACGCCGAGGGGCGTGTCGGCGGAAAAGTCGTCGCGCGCGATGTGATCGTGTTGAAAAACCTGCCCGAAGCTCCGCATCGCGCGGAGCTGAAGGGAGCGGTTGCCAATCTGACCGCGGCCGATCCGGCCTGGAACTATCTCTACCGCGTCAACTGCGGCGGGCCTGACTACACGGACGTCAACGGCGTGCGCTGGGCGGCGGATCGCGATTTCGTATCCGGGATGAATCACGGTTCGCTGAGCTGGGCGATGGAGCACGCAGAGCTTCCCGCGCGCTTCGGAAGCCAGCGCGAGAGCTTCGAGACGATTCGCGGGACCGCCGATCAAGTGCTCTTTCAGAGCTACCGCTACGGACGTCACAAGCTGCGCTACCGCTTCGCCGTTCCCGACGGCGACTATCGCGTGGAGCTCTACTTCGCGGAGCCGTGGTATGGCGCGGGCGGCGGCGACTGCGCCGGGTGGCGTCTTTTCGACGTGGCGATCAACGAACACACCGTCATCCGCGATCTCGATCTGTGGCGCGAAGGCGGCTTCGCCGGCGCGGTGAAAAAGGTCGTGAGCGCCCGCGTAAGCGGCGGCTGGCGTGAGGTGTCTTTCCCGCGTGTCGCATCCTATCAAGCGGTGATTTCTGCCATCGCGGTCGCGGCGGCCGATCCTGCCGCCCGCACGCCAGAGGAGTCTGCCACTGTGGCTGCGGTCAAGACGACCACCGCAGGAAGCACGGCTTTCTCGCTCGGCGAAACGAATTACCCGGCCTCGGCGGCGCGTCGCGAAGGACGGAAGTTGACCTGGGCCGTGCAGGTCGGCCTCGGCGGAGCGCACGATTTCTCGATCCGTTACTCCAACCCGGGGCCGGAGCCCGTGAAGGCGCGCCTGAGCGTCTTGGCGGCCGACGGAACGGTGATGGGCTCCAGCGCGTTGGAACTGACTCTCACTCCCGATGCTAGCGCCACGCTCTCGGACATCGGCATGAATGCCGGCGATTATACCATCGTCCTCGAACTGCCTGAAACGGGCGCGCCGGAAATCAAATCGCTCATCGTAAAATGAAAATCCCCGCCTTGTTCGCTGTTCTCCTCGGCTTTGTAGCAGCGGTTTCCGCCGCCGAAGCGCCTCGCTACCGCGTGGGAGTGTGCGACTGGATGATCCTCAAGCGGCAGAAGCTCGGCGCGTTCCAGCTCGCGAAGGATATCGGCGCCGACGGCGTGGAGGTGGACATGGGGTCGCTTGGCCAACGGTCGACCTTCGACAGCAAGTTGGGCGATCCGGTCGTTCGCGAACAGTTCCTCACCAAGGCGCGCGAGCTCGGTCTCGGGATCAGCTCGATTGCGATGTCGGGCTTCTACGCCCAGTCGTTTGGCGAGCGCGAGGGAGTGGATGCCCTGGTGCGGGACACCATTGCGACGGCGAAGGCTATGGGTGTCTCGGTCATCTTTCTGCCGCTGGGCGTGCAGGGCGACCTAGTGAAACGGCCCGAGGTCCGTGCGGCGATCATCGAGCGTCTCCGCGTCGCCGGGAAGCAGGCCGAGGCGGCGGGGGTGATCATCGGCATCGAGACTGCGCTGAACGCGGCGGGCGAGGCGGCTTTGCTGGCGGACATCGGTTCTCCGGCGATCAAGATCTACTTCAACTTCGCCAACCCGATTCACGACGGACGCGACGTTTGCGCGGAGCTGAAGATCCTGGGCAAAGACCGCATCGTGCAAATCCACGCCTCCAACACCGACGGCGTGTGGCTGGAAAACGATCCCAAGGTCGACTTACCCAAGATCAAGGCGACCTTGGACGAGATAGGCTGGAGCGGCTGGCTGGTCATCGAGCGCTCGCGCGACGCGACGCGCACCAAGGCGGCGGATGTGACCTACAACTACGGGGGCAACGCCGCCTATCTTAAGAAGGTGTTCCGGCCGGAGGGCGTGGCACAGTAGACAGATGGTGTTTGCGGTGACCGAGGGACCGTTTCCGGACCAGGCCGGCAAGTAGCTGCTCGCGGGTTCCAAGTCGGCCGTTTTCATCGGCACGATATATTCGATCCGTTTTTGCGTTCATTTCCAGGCATGTGCCTTACGCGGCTTTCCCAGAGCCAAAAGCTGAGGCAGACCGCCTCGATAGCGTAAAACCCGCGGCGGAAAAATCGTCGGCGCCGATGAAATCGCCCGCCTAGAAGTGCCCGCCGAGCCGCCATGGGCCCGCACGTCACGCAGGCGCCAGCCATCGGGATCGGGTGAGGAAGGCGACGAAGCCCCGTCCGATGGTGGTGTTGCCCGGGCGCAGTCGGTCGTGCAGGATAAGCATCTGCTCGGCCGAGGCCGCGAGGCACGGGCGATGGGCGCGTCGTCCCGGCCGGCGCGGGTGACGGCTCCACCGGGCAATCGTTTCCAGCCGCGCGCCGGGGAGCACCACTTCGCCGCGCAGCGGTTTACCCGGGCGAAGCATCGCACGACAGGGATATCGTAGATGCTCGGGCTGCCGTGGGGGAGCACCACGAAGTCCCGCGAGGTCACGATGTCCTGGTCGGCCTGGATGCGGATCGGTCAGCCATCAGCCGTGTCGAGAAACGATTCAAGACCGCCGTCGCGATAGTCGAGTCGTGAGTCGGGGAAGAAGGTTCGGTAGATAGCCTCGGTGCGTTTGTCCGGAAGCTGCACGACGGTGACGCGCGGCTTTTCGCGGGAGACGTGCGCGTCCCACGCGCGGAGGAAGAGGGAGCGAATGGCTACGTCCTCGGCGGGGAGGGAATAGCCGACGATCACCCAGCGGTCGGCGGTGCGCAGCGCTTCGAGGGCGGCCTGCCAGATGCCGAGTAGGTGCGGGTCTTGGTAAGTGCGAATAAGCGAGGGGGTGACGAGGTGCAGGCGCAGGCGTGTGCGGGCGTTGCAGTGGCAGGTGTTGAATTCGTCGAGCTCGCGGGCGAACGCCTTGGTGCCGATGGGTCCGTGGACGTTGACGTAGATTTGCCCGCAAAGCGGGCAGCGCAACCAGTTGACGGAGCCGTGGAGCTTGAGCACCCGCCAGCGCGGGCCGGCGGGGCGGGGGACGAGTTCGCCGGTGTCGATGCCGCGCCAAGCGAAGCCGAGGTCCACGGCGGCGGCCACGCGGGCTTCATGCTTGCGTTTGTCGGTGCGTCCGGCGGCCGCGAAGATTTTTCCGTCCACCGCGGCGTCGT
This sequence comes from uncultured Akkermansia sp., assembly GCA_966212385.1. Lineage (GTDB taxonomy): Bacteria > Verrucomicrobiota > Verrucomicrobiia > Opitutales > Opitutaceae > IMCC26134_A. The sequence goes on from CBIHRE010000066.1 coordinate 10,507, forward strand.
AGTTGGTGGTGACGAGGGTCGGCGGTTCCGGCAGACGGAGCAGCCAGCCGGCGAAGCGGCGCAGGCAGGCCTGCGCCGGCCCGGTGCGGCGGTCGGTCGCTCGCATGAGCGCTTCGGAGACGGCGCGCTCCAGCAGCGCGCGGAAGCGGGCTACGTCCTCGGGCGGCAAGCCGGCGCGCGCCTCGCCGTGGACCAGGGCGCGGTCAACCAGTGTGAGCAGATCCGTGATCCCGATGCCAAGGACGTCGGCTTGGCGCGCGTCGGAGAGTCCGGGCAGAAAGGCGAAAAGGCGGGCGCGGAACCACGCGCGATCTTCGGCGTTCTCGGCGGCGGTGTTGGTGCCGTTGAAAAGCAGATCGTCGTCGAGCCGCCTGAGGATGCGGGGGAGCAGCTCGGTGGTGAGCGGGTAGCCGAAGGCTCGGGATGCGCCGGCGCCGAGGAAGATGGCGGTGCCCATGACCTTCAGGCGCCACCGACGGGGACGACTTCCGCGGGCCTTGGTGGCGGGAGCGGGTTCCGCTTCGGGAACTTGAGCTCGAAAGCGGGAGACACCGCGGCGGGTTCGTCGAGACGGACGAGGGTGGCGCGGACGGAGCGTGCGGTCCCGATCGCCTCCGCGGGGATCGAAACAAGCAGGCCGCCGTCGCCGCCGTGGGCGACATCGAATTTCTTGCCGTTGAGGAAAAGGTGGCGGACTCCGGCGAGATTGCGGCCCTCGAGATGCACTTGCCAAACGGCGATGTTGTTCTCGACCGCCGGGGATACCGAGGAACGCTCCACCGTCGGGCTTTTGTCGGCGAGGTTGTCGCTGTATTCGTTGGCGGAGAAGAGGGCGGCGGCGATTTTGCGGAGCTTCTCCATGGCCTCGCCGATGAAGAGGCCGACGACCAGCGAGATGGCTCCAAAAGCATAGAGGGACGAGGGGGCCGGCAGCGGGATGCCCGGCGCGCCGGAGTCGGCGGGCGCGGCCTGCACCTGGACGAAACCGCCCTCGATGAGAAAGCAGAACACGATGGCGAGTCCGCCGCCGGCGATTGGACGAAGCAGATAGAAAAGCATCCAACTGCCGCGAAAGCGGCGGTTGCCGAGGTAGACGGCGATGGACCACAGTCCTTGAAGGCCGGCGCCGAGCGCGCCGAGCACGCCGCAGATATGAAGGAGGGTGATTTTTTGCGGGGTGATGAGCGGAGGCGGCAGTGCGTTGATCCGCTGGTTCTCGGCGTTCCGGGCGGCCTCGCGCGCAGCGGAGGGCAGGCGATCGAAGAGCGGGGTGTTTGAAGGTTCGGCGAGGAGGCGAGCGATCTCGCTGGAGCCACGGCGGAGCGTGTCGAGGAGCAGCGCCCGTTCCAAGGCCGGCGACGCGAGGCCGGAAGAAAGGGAGATTCTTCCCGAGGGAGCCTGGCCGGCGAGCAATACGCGGGCGTCGGCCAGCGCCCGGTCAAGTCGCGGTTTTTCCTGGGCATTGAACTCCGCCGGTTGGCGGCTGTCCTCCGGCCATTTTTGGCGGAGCAGGTGCTCCGAGGCGGCGAGCTCCGAGGCGAGTTTGGCAAGCTCTTGTCGGGCGAAGGTCTCGAGTCGCGGCGTGTCGGACCGGACCAGCTGTCCTAGGATAAAGTCACGGCTGTTCCGGCCTAGGCTGGCGACGATGCCGGCGAGCAGCGCGAGCAACAACAAGGTCGTCACCCACGGTGTCTTGATGGAGTAGTGGCGTTTCATGGGCGGTCAGTTTGCGCCTTTGGCGGGCGGGGACGCTTCGATCCGCGGGTGGGACGCGAGGAGGGCCTTGGCCTCCGCGTTCCAAGCCTGCCAGGCGGGGCTGGACTGGTTGGTGTCCGTGGGCACGCGTCGGAGGAGAGACTGCACGCGCTCCGCCCGGGCGCGGGCGACAGCGCGGAGGTTGGCGGCGGTCCAAGGTGAGACTTTTACGCCCAATCCTTCGGCGGTGGCGGTGTCGGGCGAGTCGGGCAAGCCGCCTGCGGGGGGCGAGAATCCGAGGTTCATGCCCGCGACGGTTTGGGCGACCTCGATGACGACGGCGGTGGTGGCGACGGCGAGCCGCATGGAGGCGTCGACGGTTGTGCTCGGGGTTTCGCGCAGCGCGACGGCATGAAATTGCGCCGGCGTCTCGCGCACGATCAGCAGGTCGGACTTCGAGTTGGTGTCGTGACGCACGAAGGAGGGCGTGCTTTGCCAGCCTTCCGGGTCGGTCGATGCGAGCGCGATCAGCGGGTCGGAAAGGACGACATCGAAGCGGTCGGATTTTTGAAGGGGGGCGGGTGGCGCGAGGTTGAGCGCTTCGATGAGGCTGGCCAGTTTCGGGCCGTTGCCTTCGGTCATGAGCTCGGGAGGGATGAATTGGCGGACGAGGGGCTGCACTCCCCGGGGAAGCCGATAAATCGATTGAAGCGACTCCGGAGCGGGCAGCCGAAGATCCAAGTAGCCGACGGGCTGCAGTGCGGGGTTTTGGAGGACCGTCCAGAAATCATGGACGAAGTCCTCCAGGTGACGGTGCACGGTGTCGCGGTAAACGCGCTCGATCTCCGCGCGACGCATCGCGTCCTTGTCATGCCCCAGCGGCGGGATCGGGCTTACGGTCGCGAGATCCTGCTGGTAGGCGAGGCGGGTTTGGCCAAGGGCGTCGCGGGTGTTGCGGGCGAGGTCTCGCCAGGTCTGCCCGAGCTGCTGGTGGGTTTGGGCGACTTCGTCGCGGGTCTTTGCGAGGGAATCGCGGGCCTCGCGCACGGATTTGCACGCCGCCAAGAGGGCGTCGTGTAATCTCGCGACTTCTTCGGTGGAGAGCTCTGCGGAAATCACGAACTGAGGCGTCGAGGGGCGAAAGGGGGCTCTGGCTTGGTCGGGGGCGAGAGACTTTTGCGCGGCGGCGGCCTCTTTCTCCGCCGCCTCGATCTCTCGGGTGAGTTTGTCCGCCGCGTTGCTCACGACGGCTTCGGCGAGGACATTGCGCAGACGGATGAGCGCTGCTTCGAGCGCGCTCCGGGCGGGCCGGACCCGCTCGCGTTCCAGCTCGGTTTGCAGGATGTCGGCGAGGGTTTGGGCGAGCGCCTCGTGGGCCGACACCTGGTCGGCCACGCGGATCAGGTCGGAGTGGGGGTAAGGCTCAGGGACGCGAGGAGGCGGGTTCTCCTCGCGATAGTTCTTCAACGCGGCGAGCACGCGCTCCTCTTTTTGGGTGAGCGGCGGGCAGACGGCGGTCTTCTCGCTTTTTTTCTGCTCAAGTTCCCACTGGCGGAGCTTGGGATTATAGAGGTCGACCTTCACGACGAGGGCGTGATGGCAACCCGTGAGGAAGAGCGCGGCGAGGACGGCGGAGGCCGCGGAAAAGCGAAGGGGGAGCGGGGTTTTCATGGTGCGGCGGCGTTCACAAAGTCGTCGAGGCGGAGACCGTATTCCGTCAGGCGAGCACGAAGTTCGGCGGAGGTGGGCGGTTCGGATCCAGCCGCATCGGAGGTGGCGCCGGGAACGGGCGCCAAACTGGTCCAGAGCTTGCGCGCCGCTTCGTCTTGCAGGGACTGCCTGAGCTCCGTGTTGCGGCGGATGCGGGCGACGGAAGCGACGAGGCTGTCCTGCTGGGTCTGTTGCGCGACGGAGCGGGCGAAGGCGTTGAAGACGGCGTCGGGGTTGTTTGCGACGGCGATCACGAATTTTTCTTCGGGGGCCTCCGGTTTCTCGCGGGTGGCCCGATCATCGCTGCGATTCATCAAGGTGCGCGCTTCGAGGAGCTTGTCCTCGGCCTGAGCCACGGCGGAGCGTCCCGTGTCCCACGGCTGCGCGAAGGCGGCGCGGAGGTCGGTGAGGGCGAGCTCGATCGCCTTTTGCTGGGTCTGCTCGATGGAGTTTTGCCCGGCCTCGGGGGTCTTGAAGATGTGATCGAAACGACCCCGGACCACCTCGTCGATGGCGGTTGAGGGCACATAGCCGGCGCGGAACTCGACGTCGTGGAAGTCGGCCGTGGA
>CBIHRE010000067.1:0-14214 GCA_966212385.1 uncultured Akkermansia sp.
CTAACATCACTGCATATCTGGGTTGCAGGGCGGCGGGAGTGAATGAGGGCGGATGGAATTGGCAGTTTATAGGTGCCTTTCTTATCGGCTCAATTTACGGGCCGCTGTCATTTGCGTGCTCCTTCTTTTACGCGGCCAAGAAACTAAAGGATCGTTTTTTAGCCTTTGTGACCGCGTTAGGAGGCTCGGTTTTGAGCGCTTTTGCGGTCAGCTGGATTTTATATCTACTCGCCCAGTAAACGCCAAAGGGGGCGTGTCGTTGTTTGTTGATTTTGACCCCTGAAACGCAGCCGCTCCCTTCCCCCCGACTTCCGTTTCCACTCCCCGAGCCGACGCGGCATCCGTGCCGCTCGGAATCGCCGCCTTCGCCCGGTTTCGCCACCGCGCCGCGTCTGATCCGCCATCGGCACTCGCCGATAGGTTCGGCTCCGCCCCCGGGCGCACGCGTCGTGGGACCAAGCCGACCGCGCGCCTCCCCGTCACCGCGTGTTCACCCGGATGCGCGCGTGCAGTTTCCGGTATTCGCGCGGGCTAACGCCCTGCGCCGCGGTGAAGAGTTTCCGGAAATAGCGCGGCTCGCGAAACCCGCAGGCCAGCGCCACCTCCTCGATGCCCGGACCGCCCTCGCGCAACCGCCAGCGCGCCTCCTGCAACTGCCGCCGGTGGATCGCCTCGCTCACCGTGCAGCCGTGCGCGCGACGAAACACGCGCCCCAGATAATCCGGGTGGCAGCCCATCGCCTTCGCCACGTCGCCCGCGTGGATGCCGCGCGGAAACTGCGTCGCGATATACTGCTCCGCCCGCGCCGCCAGCGCCTCGCCCGCGTTCGGATTCGCCGGCGCCTGCACCCGCGCCAGCTCGCGCCAGAGCAAAAGCAGCAACAGGCTCGCCTCCTCCGCCTCCGGCGCGCCCGACTCCAACAACTCGACCAGACGGTGAAACCACTCGCCCACGCGCTCCGTCCGCGCCGGACGCGAATACTGCTCGATGCCCGCCCCCGTCTTTTTCCGTGCGCGATCGGGCAGAAGAAAATGCGCCCAGTAAAACGACAGATCCGCCTCGTGCGGCCGCGTGCCGTAATGCCGCACGCCCGGCCGCATCCACAAGGCCTCGCCCGCGGCCACCTCGTAAGCGCGCTCGCCCTCCGCGATGCCCAGCCGTCCCGAGCGCACAAAGATGATCTCATACGAGTCGATCACCCGGTCCGGATGGATGCCGTAACCAGGACTGACGAAGAGCCCCGCGCTCAGCACCCGCAGGCCGGGGAACAGGGGAAGATGCAGTCGCTCCATCGAAGATCGGATTTGGTCCCATTTTGTCGGATAATGTCCTTTTGAAAGAGGAAACAGCGCCGCCGAGCTTTGGCGTATATGTTCCCCTCCGCCCCGTCGCCCGTCCGATCCGTCCCCCGCCGGCTGCGTTGTTACGCGGTGTCGGCGGTGGCCGGCGCCCTCGCCGCCGCGCCCGCCCTGTTCGCCGGTTCCGACTACCCGATCCAGCCCGTGCCTTTCACCGCGGTCAGCTTCACCGAGGGCCTCTGGCATGACCGGCAGGAGACGAACAACCGCGTCACCCTGCCCTTCGCGCTCGGCCAGCTCGAGACATCGAAGCGCCTGCAAAATTTCGACCTCGCGGCCGATATCCTCAAACGCCGCGCCGCCGGCGAGACCGGCGCCCAGCACAAGCCCGTCACCGTATACCCTTTCGACGACTCCGACGTCTACAAGGTCCTCGAAGGCGCCGCCTTCTGCCTGAGCGTGCGCCCCGACCCGAAACTGCAAGCCGAGCTCGAAACCATCATCGCCCGCGTCGCCGCCGCGCAAGAGCCCGACGGCTACCTCTACACCTGGCGCACGATGCACCCCGACTCACCCGCACACGAGTGGATCGGCCAGAAGCGCTGGGAAAAAGACCCAGGACTGAGCCACGAGCTCTACAACCTCGGCCACCTCTACGAGGCCGGTGTCGCCCACGAGCAGGCCACCGGCTCGCGCAGCCTGCTGGATATCTGCCTCAAGACCGCGGAGCTGCTGCAACGCGACTTCGGCGACGGCGAACCGCGCATCGCGCCCGGCCACGAGGTCGTCGAGATGGGTCTGGCCAAACTGTATCGGGAAACCGGCGACAAGCGCTGGCTCGGGCTCGCCCGCTTCTTCATCGAGGCCCGCGGCCACGGCGGCGGCGAATACAGCCAGGACCACGCCCCCGTGGTCGATCAGCGCAAGGCCGTCGGCCACGCCGTGCGCGCCAACTACCTCTACAGCGGCATGGCCGACGTCGCCGCGCTTCAAGGCGACCCGCGCTACCTCGAGGCGATCAACGCCATCTGGGAAAACGTGGTCGGCAGAAAACTCCACCTCACCGGCGGCGTGGGCGCGCGCGCCGCGGGCGAGGCCTACGGCGACGACTACGAACTGCCCAACCGCTGCTACAACGAGACCTGCGCCGCCATCGGTTTCCTGTTCTGGAACCACCGCATGTTCCTCATGAGCGGCGACGCCAAATACATGGATGTCTTCGAGCGCACGCTCTACAACGGCTTCCTCAGCGGCGTCTCGCTCTCGGGCGATCGTTTCTTCTACCCCAATCCGCTCGAATACGACGGCAAGACGAAGAACAACCACGGCTACGCCGGTCGCGCCCCTTGGTTCGGCTGCGCCTGCTGCCCGCCCAACGTCCTCCGCGTCCTCGCCTCGCTCGGCGGCTACGCTTACGCCGTCCGCGACCACGATCTCTTCGTCAACCTCTACGCCGCCGGCGAAGCCCGCGCCGAGCTCGGCGGACAAACGCTGCGCCTCAAGCAAGAGACCGCCTACCCGTGGAGCGGCGCCATCCGCCTCTCCGTGAATCCGGAAAAGCCCGCGACCTTCGCCCTGCGCCTGCGCATCCCCGGCTGGACCCGTGGCGCGCCCGTGCCGAGCGATCTCTACACCTACGAGGACGCTTCGCCCGCCGCATGGACGCTCAAGATCAACGGCACGCCAGTGTCCGCCGCGCTCGAGTCGGGCTTCGCGGTGATCCGTCGCGAGTGGCGCGCCGGCGACCGCGTGGAGCTCGATCTCGCGATGCCGGTCCGCCGCGTCGCGGGTCACGCCAAGATCAAGGACGTCGCCGGGCTCGTCGCGCTCGAGCGCGGTCCGGTCGTCTACACCTTCGAAGGCGTGGACAACAACGGCTCGCTCGAAGGCCTCGTCCTCCCGTCCGGCGCCGACACGCGCCCGGTTTACCAGGCCGCGCTGCTTGGCGGCGTGACCACGCTCGAGGTCGAGGGCGCCAAGCGAGTCTCGCGCCAGAAGGACGGCTCTCTCGGCGAAACGCCCGCCCACCTCGTGGCGATCCCTTACGCGGCCTGGAACAACCGCGGTCTCTCGCCGATGGCGGTCTGGCTCGCCCGTTCGGCCGACAAGGTGCGCCTGCCCCTGCCGCCCACCATCGCCTCCGCCGCGAAACTGAGCGTCTCCTTCGCGCGAGGCGGCATGGACCCCGCCGTGGTCAAGGACGGCCAGATGCCGCAAAACGCCACCGACGGCTTCCCGCGCAACTTCGATTTCTGGCCGCACAAGGGCGGCACCGAGTGGCTGAGCTACGAGTTCTCCAAGACCGAACGGGTAAACGGCGTGACCGTCTCCTGGTTCTCCGACGAGGGCCAGGGCGAGTGCCGCCTGCCCAAGGCCTGGCGCCTGCTCTACCAAAACGAGGCAGGCGAATGGCTGCCCGTGTCCGGCGCGTCCGCCTACGTGATCCGCAAGTCGGAGCCGGTGAAGATCGCGTTCCCTCCCGTGGCCGCCCGCGCCTTGAAGCTCGAGCTCGACCTCGCGGAGAACTTCTCCGCCGGCCTCTACGAGTGGTCGGTCGAAAGCGCGAAGTGAAGAACCGCCCTTGGGCGAGTGTGACAGGAAATGATATCAGAGGTGGAACGCGTTGACCACAACGCGTTGGATTGGGGATCGGACGCGGCTGCGCCGCGTCAGCGTCTTGAGGTCAAGCCGCTCCACCACCTGCGGTCGGGCGTTTTGACACCACTTCCTGCTACCCCCCTTGGACTCCAAATCCTGCACATGACACCAAGCTCACCGCGTGCCACATCCGCACGAACCGTCTCCCGCCGCGCCCTCGCCTTGCTGGGCGCCGCTCTCGCGCTCTGGTCCGCGGGAGCCGTCGCCCGACCGACGGACAAAACCGCTTCCAAAACGGGAAGAGCCGAAGCGCACACGGAGGAATCCGACCCCGCGCACCGGCGGGCCGGGACAGGCAAGCCGCGTCCTTGGCCCGGCGGCGTCGTTCCCTACGACCTGTCGAAATTGACGGAGGCCCAGCGCGCGAAGGTCTTGTCCGCGATGAAACGCTGGGAAGAGACCGGAGCGGCGATCCGTTTCGTGCCGCGCAGCGACGAGGCGGCCTACGTGTTCTTCACGGGCCGCACCGACGCGGGCAACAACACCAGCCAGGTGGGCTACCGGCCCGGCGTGCGAGTGAACATCAACATCACCGCCTTCTGGTGGGCCGGCGAATGGATGCAGGCGCACGAGCTCGGCCACGTGCTGGGCTTTTTCCACGAGCACCAGCGCTGGGATCGCGACTGGTTCGTCACGATCCATTACGAGAACATCAAGGAAGGCCGCGCGCATGACTACGACTGGATCCCGCGCGCCGATTGGATCACCGACGCCACGCCTTACGACTACCGCTCGATCATGCACTACCGCGTGTGCTGGGCGGGACGCTGCGAGTCGCAATGCGAGGACGGCCGGGGCGACAGTCCCTGCGCGGTGATCGACCCGCTCGAGACGGAATACGACGCGGTGATCGGCCAGTGGCAGGACAACCGCATCAGCGCCGGCGACGCCGCCAAGCTCCGCGCGGTCTACGGGGTCCGGAAACCGTAGACGGGCGGGTCAGCCCGCTCTCACGCGGCGGGCGCAGGGACGCGCCCGCCCACCTTGGAGGAAAAGCCCAAAGACGAGCAGCCGGCCGGCCTCACTTCCCGGCGTCGGGCGAGAGCTGCAGGCGGATGAATTGCAGCGACATCGGCGACACCTCGTGCGTGAAGCGCGAGCCGACCGCGACCGAGCTTTCGACCGGCTTCACCACGTCGGGGTTCTGCACCGAGTTGGTCGCGTCACGCGCTCCGGCGAGCGTGATCAGCCGCGCGGAGCCCGCCACACGAGGCTGCCCCCGCAGGTCGACGTTGGCCGAGATCGGCGCCTCGGTCGGGTTGACAAGCTTCACCACGATCTCGCGCGCGGCGCGGTCGTAGGTCGTCGACGCGCTCAGGCCGACAGGGCGGATCGTGTAGTCGTGAACGAGGGCGCCATCGAGCGAGCAGCGGATGCGGCCGGGCGAGAGCTCGACCTTCATCTCGTGCCATACGCCGGTGCGCACCGAGCCGGGAGCGTCGGCGAGGACGACGCCGCTGTGGACGCCGTTGTCGAGCCGTTGGATCGCGTGGCGGGTGTTGCCCCAGCCGCCGACGTTCCACCAGTAGTAGCCCTTGCCGTCCTCCGAGCCGAAGCGGATCAGGAAGCCCTCGGAGCCGCCGGTTTTCCGGGCGCGCACCGTGTAGGTGACGGTGTCGCCGGAAACGGTCTCGGACGAAACGCTCATCGCGCCCTCCGCCTCGACCGAGCCTTGGCGCAGCACCTTGTTGGCGAAACGGAAATCTCCTCCGCTGGAGGTCCAGCCCGAGGGATCGAGTTTGCGCCCGTTCACGCGGACATCGTCCACCTCGATCGCGGTGCGCCAGCTGCCCACGCCCACGGGACCCGACAGGGTCGGCGACGCCGCGGCGGCGGGGAACTCGATCGTGGTGGGGAAATAGGCGTCGCCCTTGTGCCGGGCGAAGAGCTGCTGGACGTAATAGTTGGGCGGACGAACGACGTTGCGCTGATCGAAGAAGATCAGGTCGGGCGTCCACTGGGTGCGGCCGATGCGGGCGAAGAGCGGCGCGTAGCAGGCCATGTCGACGATGTCGCCGTTGCGTTCGATGCCGGTCAGGTAGACGGCCTCGGAGAGCGCGTTGTAGAGCGTGTTGCCCTGCGAGGCGTATTCGCCGACGAAGATCTTCGGCTTCTTGCGGTCGAAGGAATCGAAGCGGCTTTGATGCGCGACGAACCAGTCGGGACGCTCGTAGTAGTGCTCGTCCGAGCTGTGGATGCCGAGCTCGGTCATGAGATCGTAGATCGGAATCTCGGCGCCGAGACCGGAGGTGCCGATGATCTTGATGTCGGGGTAACGGGCGCGGATGGCGCGGACGAAATGGGGGAAACGCTCGCGCACGGCGGCGTTGTCGTGCTCCTCGTTGCCGAGGCAGATGAACTGGAGGCCGAAGGGCTCGGGCTGGCCCATGCGCGCGCGCACGGCGCCCCACTTCGAGGTCGCCGGGCCGTTGGCGAACTCGATCAGGTCGAGCGCGTCGTCGATCCACTTTTGCAATTGGTCCATCGGCACGATCTCGAGGCCGCGGAAGCCGCAGGAGACGCCGACCGGCATGACGGGCAGGGGCTGCATGCCGAGGTCTTTGCAGAGCTGGAAATACTCGAAGTAGCCGAGGCCGTAGGTCTGGTGGTAGCCCCAGAGATTCCAGTTGGGTTTGCGCTCGGCGACGTCGCCGACCGTGTCCTTCCACGTGTAGGCGTTGGCGAGGCCGTCGCCGTGCGCGATGCAACCGCCGGGAAAGCGGAGAAACTTCGGATGCAGGTCGCGCAGCGCCTCGACGAGATCGCGGCGCAGGCCGCCCTTGCGGCCGAGCCAGGTGTCCTGCGGGAAGAGCGAGACCATATCGAGCGCGAGCGTGCCGCGGCCGGCGACGGTCACGTCGAGGCGGCCTTGGTCGGTCGTGGCGGTGGACGCGAGCGTGCCCTCGAATTTTTTCCAATCGTGGCCCGCCCCGCGGACCTCGGCCGAGCCGGCGCGCGTGCCGTCGGGGAGCTCGATCGCGATCGTGATGGCGTCGTCGCCGCTCCAATCGGAAGCCCGGGCGTAGAAGGAAAAATCGTAACGCGCGCCCGCATCGAGGCGGATGCCGTCGAAGCCGGAATTCGAAACGCCGAAGCCCGCGCCCGGCTCGTCGATGCGAAGCAGGAGGTAGTTTCTATTCTTGGCGTTGAGCGAGAGGGCGTTGGCGACGGAGATATCGCCGCGGGCGCCGCCACGCTCGATTTTTTGCCAGGCGGAGAGCGGGTTGAGATCGCGACCGCGCCTGTCGTTCCCTTGGACCGAATAGTATTCGAAGGAACGATTCTGGACCAACTCGGCGTAGAGGCCGCCGTCGGCCGCGTAGTTGATGTCCTCGAAAAAGAGGCCGTAGAGGTGGGGGCTGAGCGGCGTGCCCTGCTTGGTGCAGTCGACGCGGACGTCGACGGCGGCGCCAAACATGGTGAACGCGGGCATGGCGGCCAACGGGGCGAGCGAACACGGAAGGAGCTTCATGGGGGGGTTACGGGCGGGCGCGAAAAAGAGCGCCCACCCCTACTAGCGACGTTTTCGGGAAAACCACGACACTTCCGTCCGAGAAAAAATCAAAAACGCCCGACGGAAAGTCTCCCCACCCTGACCTTTCCGCCTACTCCAAGACTACCCGGAGGCGCATGAAGGCGCTGCGGGCCGGGCTGTCCTCGATCGGCGTGGTGAAGACATAGGTGACCACGTCGAAATCTCCGTCAGCGATGGGCTCGCCGAGCTGCACGACGTAGGAGGCGAAGGCAGGCGTGCCAAGATCGGCGAGCGTGAAGGCGCCCTCGGGCACGAGTGTGGCGCCGGGGCGGACGCGGCGGACCCGGGCGCCAAGCGTCAGGTAGGTGCGGCCTTCGACCGCGGCGGGATATTCGGCGGTGGTAAGGGCGCGCAGCGCGAGCTGCGGACTGCGCACGGCGGAATCGGACGCGAGAGGATCGCCGCCGAGGACCCATTCGAGGGCGTTGGCGAGGCCGTCGCCGTCGGCGTCGGCCGTGGCGGCGGAAGCTTCTGCCGGGAGGGATTGCGTCGCGGCCCAGGCGGCGAAATCGGGAATGGCGACGGCGACCACGCGAAGGGTGCCGTCGGTCGCGAGGGTGGAGCTATCCCAGCCGAGTCCGAGCCCGAGGTCGGGCAGAACGAATGCGGAGAAGGCACCGGAACGAGTGCCGGCGGTAAAGATCGGGAAGGCGTCGCCCGCGGCGACGGAGCCGCCGAGCTTGGTCACCTCGAGCGTGCCGCCGAGGGCGAGCGCGCCGGTGACATTGACCTGGTCGCGGGTGCCGGCGGCGGGATCGAGCTCGATGCGCGTGGTCGAGCCGGCGGCAAGCGTAAGGTTGCCCGAGAAGCGGAGCGTGCCGACGCCGGCGGAACCGGGGGCGAGGATGCCGCCGGAGAGGACGGAGGCCGGGCCGCCGAGCGTGCCGGTGCCGGCGAGGGTGGCGCCGCTTTGCACGGTCACGGCGCCGGAGGACGTGGAGCCCGCGACGCGGAGCGTGCCGGCCTGGACGGTGGTCGCGCCGGTGTAGGTGTTTGCCTGGGTGAGGGTCCAGACGCCGGGGCCGGTTTTCACGAGGCCGCCGGCGCCGGGGAGAAGCTTGTCGAAGACGCCGTCGCCGATGCCGGTCAAGGTGAGCGTGCCGGAGGAGGCGCTGACGATGGCGGCGCCGGCACGGGTATCGTTTTTCACCGTCCAAGTGTCGCCGGCCTTGGCGGCCTCGAGGGTGGCGCCGGCCGCGCCGATGGTGAAGCCGGGGCCGTAGGGCGCCTCGGCGGGATTTTTCGGAGCGCCGGCGGCGCCGCCGGTGAAGCGCACGGTGCCGCCGTTGATGACGAAGCGGGCCGGGTTGTAGGAAAGGCCGCCGAGAGCCTGGGTGCGGTAGGTCGGGTCGGCGATGCCGTAGCCCCAGCGGTCGAGCTCGAGGACGCCGCCGGCGTTCACGGTGAGCACGGCGGTGTTGTTCCAAGCGCTGGCGTAGAGGGCGGCGGGCTCAAGAACGGAGAGCGTGCCGCCGCCGATGGTGACGTTGCCAGTGAAGGTATTTGCGGCGCCGAGGACGAGGCGGCCGGCGCCGGTCTTGGTCAGGGAGACGCCGGTGGTGGCGTTGCCGTTGGCGATGACGCCTTCGACCTCGATGTCGCCCGCGCCGGCGAAGGTCAGGGCACGCGCGCCGGTGGCGTTGGAGGTGACGCCGCCGAGGGCGAGAATGCCGGCGTCGGATTGGAAGAGGTAGTTGGAGCCGCCGATCTGGATCGTGACCGGGCCGAGGGTGTTGAAGCCGGAGAGATTGCGGATGGCGGGGACGGTATTGTTGCGTCCGGCGAGGGAGACGGTGGCCGAGGTGGCCATGTCCCCGAGCACGCCGCTGAGCTCGAGCGAGGAGGAGCCGGAGTTGTTGTTGCGTATTTGGATCGCCGTTACGTCGGAGATCGCGTCGGGGTGGACGACGCGGACCACGCCCTGGGCGACGGTGGAGCTTTCGGAGTCGATGTTGAGGGTGCCGGCGAGCGAGCCGCCGCCGGCGAGGACGAGGGTGCCGTTGCCGGCCTTGGTGAGGCCCCGGTCGCCCTCGAGCGGGACGGAGAGGACGGCGGTGTTCTGGTTGACGGTGACGGTGGAGGCGGACGTCGTGCCGGTGTCGAGGATGAGGGAGGCGCCGGCGACGGAGGAGAGGGTCCAGTTTTGCGCGCCGGAGCTGTCGCCGAAGGAGAGCGAGCCGATGGCGCGGGTGCGGTCGAGGGGGACGGTGCGGTCGGGGGAGTGGTTGTGCGTGGAAAAGTTGGCGGAGGCGCCGACGCCGTTGGCGGGGAAGGCGGAGCTCCAGTTGGCGACCGTGTCCCAGGAGCCGTCGGTGTCGACAAGCCAGGTGCCGTTTCCAATGACGACGGGCATGGTGATGGAGAGGACGGCGGAGTCGCTGGCGCCGGTGGAGTCGGTCACGGAGACGACGAATTCCTGGAGGCCGTCGTCGCCGTAGCCGGGCGTGCCGGAGAGGGTGCCGTTGGCGGCGACCTGAAGCCACGCGGGGCCGGAGACTTTGGCGAAGACGAGGGCGTCGCCGACGTCGGCGTCGCTGGCGGCGCTGGCGAGGGTTCCGGAGTAGGGCTGGTTTTGGGTGGCGGAGCCGCCGTTGATCGTGGTGGCGGAGAACCGCGGGGCGGTGTTGGCGCCCTGCATGGCGGCGATCTGGGCGGAGCTGAAGGCGTAGTCGGCGATGCGGACGTCGTCGATCAGGCCGGAGAAGAGCGGGTCGGCGGTAAAGCGGCTTTTGCCGATGTAGTTCAGGTCGGCGGAGAGCTGGGAGGGCGTGATGGAAATGGCGCCGGAGGCGACCTGGGCGCCGTTGAGGTAGAGCCGGCCGGTGCCGCCGGAGAGCGTGAAGGCGACGTGGCACCACTGGCCGACGGGAAGCGCCGAGGACATTTGCACGGTCTGCTCGGAGCCGTTGTTGCGGGTGGCGAAGCGGAGGTAGCCGCCGGTGGCGCTCGTGGTGAGGAAGGCGTAGCGCGAGGTGTCGTGGCCGAAATCGAAAATGCGCTGCCAGTTGGCGCCGCCGTCCCAGTAGACCCAGGCGGCGAAGCTGAAGGCGGAGGAACTCGCGACGTCGGGCGGGAGTTGGAGGTGCTGGGTGTCGCCGTCGAGGCGCAGGGCCTGGCCGCCGCCGTGGCCGGGGACGAAGGCGGGGCGGCCGACGGCGAGGGCGTTGTTGCCTTGGCCGGAGGAGTCGAGGGTGTCGCCGTCGAGCGCGAGCTGCGTGAGGGGACGGGCGCCGGTGCGCGGGACGCGTTGCAGGTAGGACATCGGCGAGGCGTTGTCGCGATAGGCGACGCCGGCGGGAGTGAGGCCGCCGGTGTCGTAGGTCATCTGGCGCATGTATTCGACGCGGCTGTAGACGGCGTAGCGCTCGATCCAGGGGGCCTTGTCCATCATGTCGATGAACTCGGCGATGCGGGTGGCGTTCTGGGCGTAGGAGGGATCGGCGCAGGAGGTCCAGTCGGCGCCGTTGTTGAACTCGGTGATCCAGATGGGGCGGCCGGTCAGGAGGTGGATGTCGTAGAGCCAGTCGTAGAGCTGCTGGGCGGTGTAGCCGCAGCGGTAGAAGTGGATGGTGACGTAGTCGACGCGGAGCTTGGCGGCGTCGGCCTTGGTCATGAAATCGTAGAGCCAGGAGAGGCCGCCGTCGGTGACGGCGGGGGAGCCGACGCGGAGGCCGGTGGCGAGGAGCTCCGGCCAGACGGCGATGGCGGTATCCACGGAACCGTTACCGAGCGAGGTGTAGGAGTCCTCGACGGGATTGTCGGGCTCGTTGAAGCCCGAGAGGTGGGTGGAGTCGGGCTTGTTGGTCGGATAGGAAGGCCACCAGCGCTGCTGACGGATGGGCACGTATTCCCAGTCGAGCGCGGAGCTCTTGTTGTTGTCCCAGTTGTAGTGCCAGGAGGCGTTGAGCGTGGTGGGATCGACGTCGCAGGAGCCCTTCTTGGAGACCCAACGCCAGGGGAGGACGCGGACGAAGCGGATCTCGTTATCGAGGGAGGCGGGGAGGCGGCCGATCTCGAGGTCGGCGTCCTGGGCGACGTAGACCTGGCTGGAGCCGGAGCCGTTGGTCTGGGTGGAGACGGTGGCCATGTAGCCGCGCTTGAGCTTGAAGGAGCTGATGTCGCGGTTGAAGGCGCCGAGGGCGGTCGTGGTGTTGTAGTAGGTGTAGGTGCCGAAGGTGCGCGAGGCGCCGCTGAAATCGCGGCCGGTGAAAACCTCCAAAGGCTGGAAAGAGGGCGCGTGCGGGATGACGACGGCGCCGAGCTCGTATTGCACGACGCGGACGTTGGAGCCGGAGACGGCGGCGGCGCCGTTGACGCGAAGCTGAGAGAGGTAGGTCGAGACGACGGCGGAGGGTTTGACCGAGGTGAAGAGGACCCAGCCATCGGGCGAATTCAGGTTGATCGTGCAGCCGGAGAGCACGGAGGAGGCGGCGGTGAGGCGCAGCTCGGATTTGCCGGTGAGGGTGACGGTCGCGCCGGAAAGCGAGGCATAATTCTGCACGCCCTCGGAGAGCGCGATGGTCTGGGCGAGCGCGGCGGGCGCGACGCCAAAGGAGACGAGCAGGACGAGACAAGGCAGCAGCCAAGAAGGAAGCAGGCGACGCATGGGGAGGAGGGGCGGAGAATACCCTAGCCCACCTCGGCCGCGACGCAGCTTGACTGTGCCTTTAACGTAAAGCCTTCGGGCGCTGAAACGACGCTCCGCAACGAGGCTAGGGTTGCGTAACCCTTAGACGGAGGAAGAGACGCGTATCCGAACCAAGCGGGCGCGTGTGGCAGATCACTTGATAATCGGCGTTGTCATCGACGACCGTTCCGGCGCCGGCGGCGGCGGTCCAAGTCGCGAGATCCGTGCTTTCCTCGACGGTGAAGACGAGGTCGGTGGCAGCCTTGGCGCGACGATAGGCGAGGCTCAAAGCGGGCGAGGCGGCATCGAGGGACGCCGCGAGGGAGGCGTCGGGCGCGAGCGGATCGGTGGCGAAGGCGCGTTCGAGGAGGTTGATCACGCCGTCGCCGTCGGGATCGGCGGCATCGGCGGCGTCGCCCGCGTCGGCGGTGGTGCCAAAGTGCGCCTGTCGCCATGACTGGGCGGGCGTGAGGGGCGAGGTCGGCGTGGCGTTCGCCTGCGTGGACTTGGCGCTTTCGGCGACGCTCTTCAACGCGGTGACGACGTAGTAATAGGCGGTGCCGGGGGACACGGCGGTGTCGACGTGGGTCGTGCCCGGGAGGTTCGCCGCGATGGCGACGTAGGGGCCGCCGCTGACGGTCGCGCGTTTGACGGTGTAGCCGGTGGCGCCGGAGACGGCGTTCCAGGAGAGGGAGACCTGAGCGGCGCCGGCGGTGGCGGTGAAACCGGCCGGAGTGGAGGGAGGCGAGGCAAGCGCGGCGATTTCGGCCGTTGTGAGGGCGCGGTTGATGATGCGGAACTCGTCGAGTTGGCCGTTGAGGTAGGGCTCAGGCCACTGCGACCGGCCGAGGTAGTTTTGCGTGGTGTTGCCGAGGCTGGAGGGCTTTAGGGTCATCGCGCCGTTCGCGCCGGAGACCACGCCGTTGACGTAGAGCGTGCCGACGTTGCCGGAGAAGGTGACGGCGAGGTGCGTCCAGGTGTTGGCCACGAGGGCGGCCGAACCGTAGATGTCCTGCTGGGCGACACCGGGCGTGCGGATCCCGACGGTCGGACGGCCGTTGGAGCCTTGGACGGAGAGGAAGAGGTAGTTGTCCGTGCCGGTGCCAAAATCGAAGACGCGCGACCAGGTGCTCAACGCGCCCGGGCGGACCCAGGCGGAGAAGGTGCAATCGCCGAGCTCGCTCACGACGCCGGCCGGGAGAGTGACGTGGTCGTCGGCGCCGTCGAAGGCGAGGGCGCGGTCGAGACGGCCGGTGACGCGGGTCGGGCCGTTGACGAGCGTGCCGGTCCAGCCGTTGCTGGAATCATCGGCGGTCGTGGTGCCGCTCGCCTCGTCCATCTTCAGCCAGACGGAGGTGACGGCGGACACGGGCTGGGCGACGGCTTGCGCGGAGTCCGCGCTTTCGCCGCCGGAGCCGGTGGCC
Source organism: uncultured Akkermansia sp. (assembly GCA_966212385.1). Taxonomy (GTDB): domain Bacteria; phylum Verrucomicrobiota; class Verrucomicrobiia; order Opitutales; family Opitutaceae; genus IMCC26134_A. Next base: position 13,543 of record CBIHRE010000067.1, read on the forward strand.
GAGACGACGTAGTAATAGGTTACGCCCGGCGCGGCGGAGGCGTCGGTGTAATTGGTCGTCGCGCCGAGGGTGGCGATGGTCGCGTAGGGACCGCCGCTGGCGGTGGAGCGTTTCAGCTTGTAGCCGGTGGCGGAGGCGGAAGCGGACCAAAGGAGTTTCACCTGGCCGCCGACCTCGGACGGGACGAGGGCGGCGGGCGCCGCGGGAGGAAGCGGCGTCGGCGTGGCGCTCGCCTGGACGGAGTTGGCGCTTTCGCCGGCGGCGTTGAGTGCGGAGACGACGTAGTAATAGGCGGTGCCGTTGCCTAGGCCGGTGTCGGCGTAGGTGGCGGCGGCGACGCTCGCGACGGTCGTGTAGGGGCCGCCGGATACGGTGGCGCGTTGCACCTTGTAGCTCGTGGCGCCGAGCACGGCGGACCAGGCGAGGGCGACGCGGCCGTCGCCCGCCTGGGCGGCGAGATTGGGCGCGGAGACCGGCGCGGAGAGGCCGCGGAGGCGGGCCAGCTCGGTGACGCTAAGGGCGCGGTTGTAGATGCGGAAGTCGTCGACCTTGCCGTTGAGGTAGGGATCGGCGAACTGGGCGCGGCCGATCCAGTTGTTGGTGGTGTTGCCAAGGCTGGAGGGGCGGAGCGTCACGGCGGTGTTGGTCGCGACGGAGACGCCGTTGACGTAG
>CBIHRE010000068.1:0-14143 GCA_966212385.1 uncultured Akkermansia sp.
GTTGCCGCCGTCGGCGGCCGCGCCGGTGAGATTATAGACGTCGTTCGCGCCGGGAGTGGGCGCGGTCGTGCTAAAGGTCAGCGTGGCCGCGTCGGCGTAAGGGCTGCCGATCGGGAGCAAGGTCGCGGCGGCAAGCGCGGCCAGAGCGCGCAAACGTGAGGAGGGGCGGGTGTGCATGGGGCGGGTGGGAGAGGGAAGGGGCGCGGGGGCTCAAGGTGTTGCGCCGATACGGTTGAACTGGCGCGGCGCGGGTGCGGGGCGGGGATTTCCAGGCAGGCGGCTGGGCGACGGGCGGGGCGGAGCGCAGAGAGGCGACGCCGCGGAAGCGGAACGATCGGGGCAAACGGCGGGACGAGGGGAAACCCGGCCAAAAAGCCCCGCCCGACGGGCGGGCGGGGCGTGAGGAGAGGCGGCCGGCGCGAAGCGGATCAGGCCTGGCGACGGCGGCGGAGGACGGCGCCGGCGAGAGCGGCGAGACCGGCGACGGCGGCGAAAGCGCCCGGCTCGGGAATCGCGCTGGCATTCAGGCCGATGTTGTCGACGACAGACCACGACTCGGTCGCGGCGGGACGATAGTTGTTGAAGCGAAGGAAGATCTCCTGGCCGGCATAGCTGCCGTCGATGATGAAGGAGGCGGAGACCGTGCTGATCTGGTCGTCCAGGTTCACGCTGGTGTGCGTGAAGCTTTGCGAGCCGATGAAGGTGATGCCGGAGGCGCCGCGGACGTCGGTGTTGTTGGCGGAGGCGAAGGCGGCACCGGTGTTGACGTAGAGACCGACGGAGACGCCGAGGGTGCGCCCGCCGTTGTCGTCATCCGGCTGGCCGAAATCGAAGCTCACGGTCAGCGAAGTGGCGCCGCTCACGGTGCCGATCGATTGGTAGAGATAGTTGCCCGCGTTCACGTCGGCGGAGGCCGTGTTCCGGATCGAACCCGATTCGAAGGAGCCGAGGATGGCGACGTTGGTGCCATTGGGGGTCTGGCCGGGGTTGTTGGACACCCAGCTGCCCTGCCAGAAGACGCCGTTGCTGTTGTCGGACCAGCCGGTGATGTCGTCGAGATTATCGCCGCCGCCGGTTTCGAAGTTGCCGTTGGTGACGGAGAGCGCCGCGGAGGCGGAGGTGGCTGCGGCCGCCAAAAGAGCGGCGAGGGTGATGTGGCGGGATTTGAGCATGGGGTCGGGATCTGTGTTGGTTTTGTTGAAGCGGGAGCCGTGGTCTTCAGGGACTCCCCGCCCCACTAACGGATTTGGTTGAAAAAACCCGCCACCACCCGCTTTCAGGCGACGCCGCCTCCCTTCCCGGGGCTTGAAACGGGGTTGTTCACCGCACGCCCGCTCACGGCGTGCCGCTCCCTAGTCGGGCAGCGGGGCGCCGGCCTCGCGCAGGAGGATGCGGGCGTTGATCCAGTCGAACCAAAATCCGGACGAAGAGCCCCCGGCGTCGAGCGGGGTGCCAAAGCGTCGCTCCAGAAGGGTGTGCGCCGACGCGATCAGATCGTCCGCCTCCTCGTGCCGGCCCAGTCGTCTCAGCGCCATGGCTTTCAGGAGGTTTACGGAAATCGTGCGAGGCTCGACGGAGTTGGGATAACGCATGCACCGCTCCGCCCAGAGGAGGGTTTCCTCGGCTTGGTCCCGACGGTAGGCGAAGAGCGCGAGGGCGAAGCAGCGCCAGGCGTCCATGTAAGGGTCCGGGCTTTGGTCCGCCTCCCGGTCTTGCAGGGCGCCGCCGACGAGATCCGCGAGGGGTTGAAGCGCCCGCACCGTGAAGGCGTCGGCGGGGGCCAGGAGCGTGGCCTTCAAAACCTGCTCCGCCACGGTCGGGTTCAGGGTATCGGAAAAGCGCCGCGCCGCGGTCTGGCGGAAGTTTTCGTATTGTTCGGCGGAGCCGTATTTGCAGATCGCCGCGCCGGCGGGCAGAAGGCTGCGGGAAACGGCGTCGCTGTCGGAGTCGTCCGCCTCGATGATGGCCCGCGCCAGGCCGAAGTGACGGACGGCGGATTCGTGCCATCGGCCCGCCAGCGCGTGCCATTCGCCGAGGCCGCGGAGCAGGTCCGCGCTTTCCAAGGTGTGCGGTATGAGTTCGGCCGGAGTGGCGGCTAGCAGCGCGTCGGCCTTCGCGAACTCGCCGCGGCGGATATGCACGGTGGCCTGCGACAACGTTTCGCGCGCTTCGGAAAGACGGCGCAGGCGGGCTTCCTCGGCGCGGGCGAGCTCGGCCTCGACGCGCAGCCGGACCTGTTCCCGACGCGCCTCGCGTTCCCGGAGAAACAACCAGGTCGAGAGGCCGAGGCCCGCGAGGAGGGTGACGAGCACGAGGAAACCGGCGAGGAAGACGGCCTGATTGCGGCGGACCAGTTTTTGGAAACGATAGAGCCGGCTGGGCGGACGGGCGCTCACGGCCTCGTTGTTCAAGTGACGCTTTATGTCCATCGCCAGGCCGTTGACGGTTTCGTAGCGGCGGGCGCGGTCCTTTTCCAAGGTGTTTAGCACGATGCAGTCGAGGTCTCCGCGCAGGGACGAAAGGAGTTTGGCGCCATCGGTGCGGTGACGTTCCGCCACGGCGCGGAGCTCCCCGGCCGGGAGCGACGCGAGCAGGGCCGAGGGGCGGAGCGGCTCGCGTTCGCGAAGGATGCGCCGCATGGCCTCCACGCCCGCGTCGGCGAGTTGTTTTCCGTCGAAAGGCGTTCGCCCGGTGAGCAGTTCGTGGAGGACGACGCCGAGGCTGTAGATGTCGCTGCGGGTGTCCACGCCCCCCCGGCCGAGCTCGGCCTGCTCGGGACTCATGTAGGCGGGCGTGCCGACGATCTGGACGTTGACCGTGAGGAGCGGATCGTCCGCGGGAGACGCGCCGATGGCCTTCGCTATCCCGAAGTCGATGACCTTGGGGACGGGGCCGCCGTCCACGTGCTCGACCAGGATGTTGGAGGGTTTGATGTCGCGGTGGATGATCCCCTTTTGATGGGCGTGCTGGATCGCCTGGCAGACGCTGACAAAGAGGGCGAGGCGCTGCGGCGTCGTCAGCCGGTGCTTGTCGCAATACTCCGTGATCTTCACGCCCTGCACCCGCTCCATCACGAAGTAGGGACGGCCCGTCTCGGTGGCGCCGGCGTCGAGCACGCGGGCGATGTGGGGATGGTCCATCATCGCGAGCGCCTGCCTCTCCAGCTCGAAGCGGGCGATGACGGTTTCGGTGTTCATGCCGAGCCGGATGATTTTGAGCGCGACCTGCCGGCGCACCGGTTCCTCCTGCTCGGCGAGATACACCACGCCGCATCCTCCTTCGCCGATCCGGCGCAGGAGCCGGTAGCGCCCGATGAGGACGCGAGATCGGGTCAACATGGCCGGGTCTTCGGAGCCGGTGAGGCTGTCGTCCGCGTGAAGCCCGATGCGTGCCCCCGACGCCGGCTCCGGCAAGCCCGGCCCGAGGGGCGGAGGAAGCGCGCCGCCGCCCAAGAAACGCTCCGCGGGCTCTTGCGCCGCCAGCAGGCGGTCAAGCCGTTGGCGCAACGCGGTGTCGCCTCCGCAGGCCCGATCGAGAAACGCCGCGCGTTCCACCGAGTTGGCGATGTTGAACGCCTCCTCGAAAAGCGCCTTTTCCTGCTGGCGGGAACTCATCAAAGGCGGCGCACGTCGTCATCAGGCGCCGGAGGGGGAGCCGGGCGCTTCACCGCGAGCGGCAGCGCTTGGAAGATCCGAAACTTCGCGGTTCTCCTGGATGATCTCGAAAAGGCTGGCCTTGGCGTAGGCCCACTGGCGTTCGAGCGTGCGCTCGCTCAGCCCGAGCATGCGGGCGATCTCGGGATTGGTGAAACCGCCGAAGAATTTGAGCGTGATCAAGCGGGCGCTCTCCGGGTCCTCGGCTTCCAGACGAACAAGCGATTCGTGGACGATGAGAATGCGGTCGTCGACGGGAGCCGTCGCCAGTTCGATGTCGTCGAGGCCCAGGCGTTCCGGGCGGTTGCCCCGCTTGAGACTGGCCTTTTGCCGGGAGAGATCGACGAGGATGTGGCGCATGGCTTGCGCCGCGACGCGAAAGAAGTGGTCGCGGCTGTTCCAGCGCCGGCCTCCTTGGTCGGCGAGCCGGAGCCAGACCTCGTGCACAAGCGCGGTCGGCTGCAAGGTGTGCGGCCCGCGCTTGCCGCTCATGCGGGCCGCCGCGAGATGGCGGAGCTCGTCGTAGACAAGCGGCACCAGCTCCTCGGCGGCATGGTTCTCGCCGTCTGCAAGGGAGTTCAGAAGCTGGGTGATCTCGCTCATTTAGGCGCGAAGGGGCTGGCGGTGTCGGCGCATGCGGCCGCGGGACGGGGGAGGGGAGCCGCGGATTTGATGCGATCCTGGAGGTTTCACAAACACATACCGAGCGGTTTCTCGACTTGCCGGCGCTCGCGACGCAAGAGCGGGAAGAAAGATTAAATCCCCGACTTTTTTCTCGGAAAAGTCCGTCCCGGTGCGCTCCTTGCAACGGTGCTCCGCATGCCGCTTCCACTTGTCCACGCCGCCCTTTCGCAGCCCGATCCCGCGCTGCCCTTGGTCGAGCTTCGAGTCGATCGACGCACGCTCGCGAAAAAGCTCTGGCGGGGCCTCGCCGCCGACGGCGTGGAATTCGGTTTCCAGCTCGCCCGGCCGCTCCAACCCGGCGACACCGTCCACCAGACGGCCACGGCGCGCTATGTGATCGTGCAGGAGCCCGAGCCCGTGCTCGAAATCCCGCTCGCCGGTCTGCCCGCCTCCGCCGCCGCCGGCATCGGCTGGGCGGTGGGCAATCTCCACCTTGATCTAAGCTCGGAGGCCGTGCGCCTGCTCGCGCCCGACGAGCCCGCGGCGCGGCGCTTGTTCGAACGTATCCAAATTCCCTACACGTCGACCACCGCCATCTTCCGGCCCGGCCGCTTCAAACGCAGCGTCAGCACGCCCCTCGTCGATGAACTCGGCCCGAGCCACAAACACCAAGCCGATTAGCCACAAAGAACGCAAAGAGCACAAAGATCGGAATGCCTTTTTCTCCACGCGCCCGGTGTTTTCTGGGGCTTAATTTTTGATCATAACCATGAAATCCATCGAAGACCTCGTCGTCCAAGTCCGACAGATCGCCTACGACATTCATGTCTATCACGCGCATGGCCACATGGAGAAAGTTTATGAGAACGCGCTCGTTCACCGCCTCCGTCTGGCCGGTTTCGACGTCAAGCAGCAGCAGCCCATTCAAGTCCGCGATCAAGACGGCACAGTCATCGGCGAGTATTTCGCTGATGTCATCGTCGAGGATCGCCTGCTCATCGAACTGAAAGCCACCAAGACGCTGTGCGACGAGCATATCGCCCAAGTTTTAGGTTATCTGAAATCCCCCCGTCTGGATCATGGAATGCTGATCAACTTCGGCTCCTACAAATTCCAAGTGCGCAAGTTCATCCGATCCTCCGGCCAAGTCCCGATCTCATCGTGGCTGGCTCCTTTCTTTGCGCTCTCTGCGTTCTTTGCGGCTAAATTCTGATGTCCGACCTCTCGTCCACAGCCTGGCTCGTCGGCCTGCTTCAAGCCGGCGATTCTTTCTACCCGACCGGCGGCTACGCGCATTCCTTCGGGCTCGAAGGCCTCGTCGAACTCGGCGTCGTGCGCGACCGCGCCACGCTGGCGGAATTTTTCCGGCTCTCCGTCCTGCCGACGCTGCGCCACGCCGAACTGCCGCTCGCCGCCCACGCCTACGCCGCGCTTGATCCCGCCGCACCCGATTGGCCGCGCGTCGCCGAGCTCTGCACGCTCGCCCACGCGCTCAAAAGCCCGCGCGAGCTGCGCACCGCCACCGAAAACATCGGCCGCCAGCGAGCCGAACTCGCCGCCCGGCTTCACGCGCATCCGCTCGGTGCCGGTTATTTCGCGCGGGCCGCCGCTGACGCGTGGCCTTTTTCCGCCGCCGTCTCCGCCGCGCTTGAGGGACGCATCCTCGGCGCGCCGCGCGACGCCGTGCTCGCGGGCATTTGTTACTCGACGCTTTCCGCCACGCTTGCCGCCGCGATGAAGCTCCTCCGCATCGGGCAGAACGCCGGACAGGCGGTCCTCACCGAAGCCCTTGCGCAAACTCCCGCCATCATCGCCGCCGCGACGGCGGTCCCGCTCGACGAGATCGGTTGGTTCAACCCCTGGCTCGACATCGCCAGCGCCCGCCACGAAACCGCCGACGCCCGCATGTTCATCTCTTAAACGCCGCTCTCGATTCGCGTCCTTTAGCGTTCATTCGCGGTTCCAAAAACTCACCATGTCCCTCAATCGTCCCCCTCGCATCGGCATCGGCGGTCCCGTCGGCTCCGGAAAAACCATGCTCTGTCTCAAGCTCTGCCAGAAGCTGCGCGAGCGTTACTCGATGGGCGTCGTCACCAACGACATCTACTGCTCCGAGGACGCCGAGTTTCTCATCCGCCAGAGCGCGCTTCCCGCCGAACGCATCCGTGGCGTCGAGACCGGTGGATGCCCGCACACCGCCATCCGCGACGACACGACGATGAACGAGCAGGCCTGTCAGGCGCTCGAAAAACAATTTCCCGACCTCCAGCTCGTGCTCGTCGAGAGCGGAGGCGACAACCTCACCGCCACCTTCTCTCCCGAACTGGTCGACGCCTTCATTTACGTGATCGACGTCGCCGAGGGTGAAAAAATCCCGCGCAAAGGCGGCCCCGCCATCCGGCACAGCGATCTGCTTATCATCAACAAAATCGACCTCGCCCCGCTCGTCGGCGCCGACCTCTCCGTCATGGATCGCGACGCCAAGGTGCAGCGCGGCGCGCGGCCTTTCCTGTTCTGCGACCTGAAGCGCGAACACAACCTCGACCAGGTGATCGCCTGGATCGAGAAGCAGGTGCTCTTCGCCACCAGCCCCCGGACCTGATTGGCCGCAGAGAACGCAAAGAACGCAGAGAACGGGCAGGTTCGATCTTTGTGCTCTCTGTGTTCTTTGCGGCAAAATCTCCGACGGTATTGTTTTTGAGTTCCGTGCGTTCTTTCGCGGCTAAATCTTCGTCCACTCTCTGATGGCCGACTTTCACGGACACCTCTCGCTCCGCGCCGCCGCCCGGCTCGACGACGGCGTCACCGCGCTCGCGTCGCAGGCTTTCCGTGCGCCCTTCCATCTGAGCAAACCCTACTGGGACGTCGATACGCGCACCTTGCTCATGCAGGTCGTCAATCCCACCGCCGGCATCCTTTCGGGGGACCGCCTCGAATCGTCCGTCGCCGTCGATCCGGACGCCGCCGTGCTCCTCACGACCCCAAGCGCGAGCCGGGTGTTTCGCATGCGCTCCGGCGAAGCGCGTTCGCTCCAAAGCTTTCACGTCGCACGGGGCGCCTGGCTCGAGGTTCTGCCCGAGCCGCTCGTGCCCCACCGCGGCAGCGTGTTTCACCAACGCACCGAGCTCGTCGTCGAGCCCGGTGGCGCGGCGCTCTACGCCGACCTCCTTTTTCCCGGCCGCATCGCCCACGGCGAAACCTGGGGCTGGAGCCGCCTCGTCCTCGAACTCGAGGTGCGCTCGGGCGCCGTCTTGCTTCTTCGCGAACGCCTCGACCAATCCGCCGATCACCTGCGCGCTCTGGCCGCGATGGCCGGGGCAGGGGAGAACGCCTGCTTCGGCAACGCCGTGTTCGTCGCGCCCGACCTTGCCGCCGCGCCCTCGTGGCGCGACGAGTTGCACGCGCTCCAACGCGACGGCGTCTGGATCGGCGCGAGCCCGCTCCGCACCGGCGCGGGCTGGAGCATCAAGTTCGTCGCGCCCGACGGCATCTTGCTCCGCAGCACGCTCGCGGAAATCCGCCGCATCCTCGCGCCCGTCGCGCCGCATCTGGCCTGCGACGCGCGCAAGCTCTGAGCCGCCTGGCCCGCGCCTGCCGCACGCTGATTTCGGGCCGCTCTATTTTGCTGACGAGCTGCGTAGCGGGAGGGGCACCGGCTTCCCGTCCAAAAAGGCCTCCTCTTTCAACAACACGCCGCTGGCGTTGAAGGTCCGCTGAACGGTCACCACGCCTTCGGGCGTGTTGACCAACTCCAAGGGCGATAGGCCGTTTGCGTCTTTGTGCCGCACGCGAGCCATCTGATGATTCGCGTCGTATTCGCGCACCGGTTCTTCGGCGGGTCCTGGAAGGCGGAGTTCTGCGGCCTGCGGCCGCGGGGGCTCCGTGTCCTTCCGGGCTGCGTCCTTCCGCGGCGAGCGGGAGATGAGAAACGCCGCGGCGGCCGCGCACACCGCGATGGCGAAGCCAAACGCCAGTTTACGAGCTTTGGGGGACATCCGATTCAATCCTTTCAGGGCGTCAGCCAACGCACGCGGACGAAGAGGCTGGAATCCGCCTCCGGGAACGGTATCGCGGCGTCCACCGTGTCGATCTGTATCCCGTCGACCGTCTGGGTGGCGGTCACCGTTTCCGTGACGCTTGCGGCGGTGCTCCATGCGGTGAGATCGGCGCTGCACTCATAGGAATAAGCGCTGGCGGCGACATCCTTCCGACGGGGGAATATGATGTGCATGACACGCTGGCCCTCATTCGTCGTGACCTCGGATCGAATCGGAAGCGCGTTGGCGGAGGTCGGCGATGTGCCCATGAGATACTCGAGGCCGTTGGCGATGCCGTCGCCGTCGGGATCGGAGGCGTTGTTGACGCTGAGAGAGCTGAAGTTCCGAGCCTCCCAAGCATCGGCGAGGCGGTTGTTGTCGGTATCGGAGTTTGCCGGGATGGCGGAAGTCCATCGTCCAACGAAGAGTTTGTCCGACCCCAGGATGGCAAAACCGTCCACCCCCCAACGCACGCAACCGAGGGCCCAGTCGCCCGTCGACGTGGTCGGGAGCGTGAGCGAGCCCGCGGCGGTGCCGTTGGCGGAGTCGAAGGCGCGGAGCGTGTTGCCGGTGACGAGGAAGGCGCGGGAATAGGCGCCGTCCATGCAGGGCCGGCCGCTCACCCCGAGATTGGAAATCAGGGTAAGGTTGCCGCTGTTTACCAACTGCCCGCCGCTGGAGAGGACGATGTTGCCCGCCCCGCGAATCTCGGTGGAGAAGCCGCTGACGAGGCTGTTGACGGTCTGGGTGATCGCGACTCCGGAGCCGGACACGGAAAGGCGGGTCAGCGGATAGCTGGAGATCGCGTTATCGTAGCCGACATACACGCCCGGGGTCGCGGTGCGTTCGATGCGGTTGACGGTGTAGATGCCGGTGCGGTTGGCGCGACGAACGGTGCCGTCGATGACCAATGCGGATTCGTCGCCGCTGGTGGTGACGAGCACGCTGGTGCCGTCGCCGTCGAGCACCTCGATATCCACGCCATAGCCGGCGGATCCCCAGCCGTTGAGGCCGAGCGGCACGCGGAGCGAAGAGTAGGTGGGCGAAGTCAGATCGACGCGGTGGAGCTCGGCCACGTCGTTCAGGCCGACGTAGAGGTAGCGTCCATTGGCGGAGAGAGCCATGGATTGGGCGATCGGGTTGCCGTTGATCGGAATGGGATCCGACAGGTAACCGTTTGTCGGGTTGATGGAGACGATCGTCTTGCCGAGGGGAGCGGCGACGGTCGAGGGGATGGTCACCCAAAGGAGATTACGCGTGGAGTCGTAGACCACGTTGTTGGCGGCGAGCCGCAGTTGGTTGACGACATCGGGCCCGGAGACGTAGCCGACACCGACCAGTTTCGAGGCGAAGTTGTTGGAGAAATTCCCGTCGAGAGAATTCGTGGTGGCGCTGGCGGTGCAGCTCAGGCTGCCGGCCGATTGAGGCAGCGTGGAGATGGTGAGCGTGGTCGAGGCTCCGGCGGCGAGATCGCCGATCGGCAGATTGATGGAGAGCCCGGTGGTGGTGGGCGTCCCGGCGCTGGCCGAAATCGCTTGGACGGTCTGGCTGTCGGAAAGGGTCGTCGTCAGCAGCGTATTGGTCGCCGGGTTGGGTCCTTGGTTGGTGACCTGGACCGTGTAGGTGAGGGTGGAGCCGACGGTGGCGAGATTGGGCGTCGCCTGGATCGTCACCGCGAGATCAGCCGGCGGATCGTTCGGCACGAGCTGGCTGCTGTTGGCCAGGTAGACCGTGGTGCTGTTGCGAAACGCGAGGCCGGTGCTTCCCCAGCGGATGAAGCTCGCCGGAGAACTGATCGTCTCCGACAGGGTGAGCCGGCGCACCAACGAGAACGTCGTGGGATCGAAGGCGGCGAGCTTGTTGTAGGTGGAGGAGTAGTCGGCGGAAGGCTCGAAATAGAAAACCCGGTTCGAGGCGAGGTCGGGACACACCAGACCGGTCGTGCCAAAGGTTCCGAGGCGTTTCATCTGGGCTCCGTTCAACGCGACGCCGGAGGTGGAGAAGACCTTGTCGCCGTCGGAGCGCATATCGATGTAGAATCCGGCGAACAAGGTGCTGTTGACCTCGAGCTGCGTCATGCCGTTCGCGTCCAGCTTGAGTCGTCGGAAGCCATATTCCGTAGACTCGGTATTGTATCCGAAATAGATGCTGGGATCGGACGAGGGTTCGATGATGTTGCTGCCGGTGTGGTCCTGAGTCTTGTTCGCACGACGGACGCCGTTGTCATAGACGGCCACGCCGTTGTGGGAAGGGCTCACGCCTTTCCGGTATTGGGAGACGATCAGCAGATTCGGCTGCCCGGCCACCGTGCAGATGTCGGCGGCGTAAAGGGTGCCGTAGGACGGATCGGTGCCGACGGCGAAGGTGGAGGAGAGCGTCATCGCGGCGGGGTTGATCTTGGCGATGGTGCCGTTGGCGTTTAGCGCGACATAGAGCGCCTCGCCGCCGCTGGTGAGCGCGAGCCGGCCGGGGTCCTGGTTGGTGGTGACGCTTCCGACGATCTGAAGGGTGGCCGGGTTGATCGCGACGACCTTGTTGGCATAGGCGCTGGAGGCGGCCGACGGCACGCTGGCGTAGATGAGATTTCGTGTCGGGTCCCAGACGAGATCGGCGGCGGGCAGGGCAAGGGGGCGGAGGAGGTCGAAGGAGGCGGAGTCGCCGGTGTTGCCGTTATTGTCGCGGGCGCGCAGACGGAGAGGCGCGGAGGTGACGGCCGGGATCGTCACATTTCCGCTCCAGCCCGTGCCGCTCAGGGTGGCGGAGGCCGGCGTGAGCGATTGGGTCGAGCTGTCGGGCAGGACAAGCTCGAGGTTCACGGTGCCGGACGCGGGCGAAATCACGTTACCTTCGATGTCGATGGCGGAGACGGTGATCGCGAGCGGGGAGCCGATGTTCACGATATCGGGCGGCGAATTAAAACGATAGGCGGAGACATCGTCGTCCCGGATGGTAGCCGATTTCTGGATACCGGTGAAGCCGGTGGCGGCGGCGGAGATCGCGACGGTTCGGGAGCCGTCGCGAGCGGCGTTGTTCACGGCGGTGGCGGTGAACGTGGCCGAGGTCTGGCCGGCGGCGATGGTGACCGTCGCGGGAACGGTGAGGGATGCTTCGTTAGCGCTGGTCAGGGTCACGTCCAAGGGCAAGGCGAGGGTGCCCGCGATGCTTACGGTGCCGGAACCGGCGCCGCCCTCCTGGAGGGTGGAGGGCAAGGTCATCGACAAGGCGCGCGTCTCGTTGTCGAGGGCGGTGACGACGGCGGTGGTGGTGGCGACCCCGGCTGCGGTGGCGGTGACGGTGACGTTTATGTTCCCGTCGATTCTGGTGTCGTCGGTCGCGCGGACGGTGAAGGTCGCCACGGTCTGGTTCGCCGCGACGGTGACGCTCGATGGCAGCGTGAGTTCGCCGGTCGGGGAGGCGCCGAGGCTGAAGGTCACGGGGACGCTTGGCGCCCGATCAAGCGTGAGGGTCGCGTTGGAGCTCGGGGTGGCGCCTTCGAGGAGTTCGGCGGGCAGGGCGAGGGTGGCGACGGGCGCGTCGTTGTCGGTGATCGAAATGTTCGCCGACGACGAAGAGGCGCCGGGGGCGCTGGCGGTCACGGTGATGCTGCGGGTGAGGTTGACGAGCGCGTCATCGAGGACGGAGAAATTGAACTCCACGAAGGTTTCGCCGGGCGCGACGGTCACGGAGGCAGGCAAGCTGAGCTGGCCGGTCGGGGATGCCGAAAGAGTGAGGACCAGGGGTGCGGACGGGGAGATCGACAGAAGAGCGTAGCCGGTGTGCGGACCGGTGCCTTCACCCAGGGTCCTCGGCAGCTCGAGCACCAGCCGCTGATCTTCGTCGGCGCTGACCGAGACGTCGTCGATCGCGATGCCGTCGAGCGGGGCGGGCGCGTTGTCATAGGCGGAGAAACGGATGCGAAAACCGGGGCCGAAAACACTCCCCAGCGAAACCACGCTCGCGTCCAGGGCGACGGCATAGGAGGTCCAGGTCGCCGGCACGGTGTCGAGGGATTGGACGTTTCGCCAAGTGGTCCCGCCGTCCGCGCTGATCGCCACGCCGTCATACGCGCGCGTGCCGACAAAGTTTCCGGTCGGTGGAGTGTGCGCCTCGTTCCCGAGGCTCTTGGCCTTGAACCGGAGAACGACGTTTTTCTTGTTGGTGAGATCGAGGCCGAGGGTGGCCTCGGCCACGGAGTAAATCGCATCGCTGATCGAATCGTCCAAGACCAGATGCGAGGTGCCGGTGGCGGGCTCGTTCGCCGCGGTCACGACGGAGCGCCCGTTGTTGGTGGCGGAGACGGACCAGGCCGCCGACAGGGAGCCGTCTTCGAAGCCGTCTTGGAGGAGGGTGGCGCCTTGAGCGGTGACGGCGGCGCTTGTCGCGAGGAGGAGAAGCCAGGCCGAAAGCAGGAAACCTTTCATGGTGGGAAGAAGCGGGGAGAAGGGATGGGAAATGATCGGAAAATTGGTGCAGTCGAGGACGGCGGCCGTCGGCGTGGACTTACGCACGCTTTACGGTAAGTCGAAGGGATTCGCCTCCTCGCAACCCGGTTTAACGAGAGAGATGTCGTGGCAGGAGGTTTTTCTAATAGGGCGCCTTCGGTCAGGGCTGGCCGGAGCAGGAACATCCTTGCGCCATTAGACCGAGATTCGCCGAGAAGCGTCCGCCGATCCTCGGGTTGCAGCAGGCCTTTCCGAGCCGATGGACTGCCCCGCACGAGCGAGCGTAGAAAAAAGGGCGTGGCGGACGCGAGGGACGATGTTGATCAGCTGGAAGCGCGGTCGAAACAGCCCGGAGCCTTGTCGGAACTAGCGGGAAGTCTGTGGAGACAGTCCGAGACCTTGTGGAAATAGCCGGGAGCTTTTTCCAAATTAGCGGAGATGCAGTCGGAGCAACGGGAAACTCTGTCGAGAGTGGGGGAAGCCTTGTCGGAAGTGCGGGAAGCCTTGTCGGGATAGCCTGGAGTGAGGTCGGCACAGCCCGAAGCCCTGTCGGGATAGCCCGAAGTCGTGTCGGAACAGCCGGAGGCGTCATTGGCCCAGCTGCCAGGGCGGTTTGACGCGGCTTCAAAGTAAGCGGCCGCTTCGCGGACGCACTCATCGCCGGTGACAACTGGCGCGGTGCCTTTATCAAAGCGGTGACGTTTTGCGGAAAGGCCGGCCGCCGTGCCGTGAATCGATCTGGGTTGTGGTGCAAACGGGTTTTGCCTCGTTTCCAAGGCCTTTTGCAGCGCTCAAAACGTATTTTGCTTGGCCACAATTGAGACTTACGTCGCAGCAACGACAGATTACATCGCATCAATGACCGGTTTGGGTCTTCCAATCGTGTCTGGACGCGCTGCAATGAGGATTTACGGCACGGAAATGAGCTCTGACAGGGCTGCAATCGCCAGTTAGGGCGCTCCAATGTCGTATCAGGCTCTTGCAATGAGGAAGAGGAGCCTTGCAAAGGCCCCCGTGGCCGATCCCGCCGGGAAGAGTAAGCAATCACTCAAAGATGAGCAGCCCGGCCTCATCGGCCGGGCTTTTTTGCTCGCGCGTGATAGCGGCGAGTGCGGGGGGCTCATCGTTGAGTAGGCGATATCTCAACTGAGACTGCGCCTACTCATGCGTGAGATAGTTGGGCCCCACCGTTGAGATCCTGGATATTCAACCGTGAGTCGGCGAGAGACTCGTTTGAGTATCGGGCACCTCAGCGTTGAGTAGCTGGAACTCAAGCATGAGCAGGCGCCGCACGAGGCAAGCGAGGGAGGGAAAGGGCGCCGATCCGTTAACAAGTAGCGGTCTGATCCCTTTGGCTTGGCGGCTGTTCAGGATAAGGCGTCTTGGC
>CBIHRE010000069.1:0-13972 GCA_966212385.1 uncultured Akkermansia sp.
CGCCTCCGTCCCGCTCCTCGCCACCCGCTCGTTGCAAAAGCGCTTCGGCGAGCGCGTCGTGCTCGCCGACGTCACCCTCGAGGTCGCCCGCGGCGAGGTCCTCGCCATCGTCGGCAAATCCGGCACCGGCAAATCCGTCCTGCTCAAGTGCCTCGCCGGCGTCCTCCGGCCCGACTACGGCACCGTGCTCTTCGACGGCCAGCCCCTCTCGCGCGACGACGCCGCCGCGTTGGCCGCCTTTCGCAAGCGCTGCTCGTATCTTTTCCAGGGCAACGCGCTCCTCGACTCGCTCACCGCCTGGGAGAACGTCGCCCTCCCGCTCGAGCAGACCACCCTGCTCCCGAAACCCGAGATCCGCGACCGCGTCGCAGACGCCCTTCGCCGCCTCGAGCTCGAAAACGACGCCCGCCGCTATCCGTCGCAGCTCTCCGGAGGCATGCAAAAGCGCCTCGCCCTCGCCCGCGCCCTCGTCACCCGCCCCGAGCTGGTGCTCTTCGACGAGCCCACCGCCGGCCTCGACCCGCTGCGCCGCAACGCCGTCTTCACCCTCATCGCCCACGCGCAACGCGAGTTCGGCTTCACCGCCGTCGTCGTGACGCACGATCTTCCCGAGGCACTCGCCGCCTGCGACCACCTCGCGTTTCTCGATCACGGCCGTATTCACTTCTCGGGCACGCCGGCCGATTTCGTCGCGACCGCGGACCCGATCGTCGCCGCCTTCCGCGACAGCACCGAATCGCTCCGTCGCAACATCGCCGGGCTCCGCGCCGGTGCATCCCTCCTCAGCCACGAGGACATTTCCTGATACGCCCGGTCCTCTCCTCCTCCCACGTCTCCGCTTTCGCCTCCTCCGTCCGCTGTCTTCCGACTCCCTGCTCCTCGCTCCCTGCTCCCCGCTCTTCCATGCAGCCCGTCCCCGTCAAATACACCCGCATCGACCTCGTCGTCGGCACCTTCGTCCTCGCCGGCCTCGTGGCCATCACCTGGCTCGCGCTGAAGATCGGCGGCGGCGCCCTCGTCGGCGGCGACACCACGACGGTGCGCGCGCAGTTTTCCAATCTCGGCGGGCTCGCCCCCGGCGCGAGCGTGCTCATCTCGGGCGTCGCCGTCGGCAAGGTGGAGAAGGTCGAGCTCGACGAGCGTTACGCCGCCATCGCCACCCTGCGCGTGCGCAAGGACGTGAAGCTGCCTTCCGACACGATGGCCGCGATCCGCAGCAGCGGCCTGATCGGCGACAAACACATCGCGCTCATGCCCGGCGCCGAAAAAGCGCTTCTCCAGCCCGACGAGCTCATCACCGACACCGAAAGCGCCGTCGACCTCGAGTCCCTCATCAGCCGCTTCGCCTTCGGCGGCGTGAAGTCGGAAGAGAAGAAGTAGGAGTCATCCCACCGGCCGCCCCGCCTCCGCTATTCCGGAAGGGCCTCCGCCAACTCCACGCGCAGCTCGTTGCTGAGCGTGCCGTCCGCCCCGGCGGTCTGCGAAGTGACGCCGACGCTCACTCCGCGAAATTCGCCGCTTTCGTTGTCCTGGCCCACATGGAGCTCGGCCGCGTTCCCGGCGAGCACGGTCAATTTCGGGGTGGAGAGAATGTCCACGCCCGGCAGCGCGTTGTTTTTGAAGCGGTCCATCACCCGCGCCACGTCTTCGGCGGTCCACACTTCTCCGTGCTGGAGGGTATTGGCGGCGCCGGTAAGCAGGTTGTCCAAACCGAGCTCCTTCACGAACTCCTCGGGCACGGCGACCAGCTTGGCGCCTATTTCCACCTGGGTTCCCCGCGCATTCGCCAGCGGCCTGCCCCGGGGATCGACAAAAGCGAACATGCGTTTCCCGTCCGCTGTTCGCGAACCGCCGGTCACGATCACCTCCCCGGGCTTGGTGGCGACCTTCAGGGTGGAGCTCAACAGATGCGTGTTCCCCGGATCGAGGGGACGGCGCAGCGTCGCCAGCTTTTTGTTCGCCCGCGCCAGTTCCTCGCCGCGCTTTTCCAGCTCCGCCGCGGCCTCGGCCAGGCTGGCCCGAAGGTCCGCGTTCTCCTGTTCGAGTCCTGCGGCGCGGTCGTCGCGCGCATCCGCGGCCGGACGCGGGCTTGTTTCCGCAGGGACACGAGCGCCGATCTGAGCCGACGCCGGCAACGCCACCGAAGGCCGCGGGCGCAGGGAAAGGTAGGTCGCCAGACTCGCCAGCCCGGCCGCCGCCAACGCGACGCCGGCCATTTTTATTTTGCCCATAAATAGCAGCGTGAACCCCGCGCCGAGCTTCGCGGCGCCGCCCGCCGCCACGGCAGCCGCGAGGACCGATGTCCCCGTGCCCGCCGGCGCCGCCATCACCCCGTGCGCTCCAAGGGCCACACCGAGCGCCTCGGCGGTCGAGCGCACCCCGCGCCGGACCAAGGCCGCCCGCAATTTTTCCAGCGCGCGCTCCGTGCGCATCCGCGCCGCGTTTTCGCCGACGCCCAAGGCCGCGCCGACCTCGGCATAGCTTCGTTGCTGGAGAAATCTCAACACCACCGCCGCGCGGTCCTTCTCCCGCAAGCCGGCCAAGACCTCGTCCAAGCCGGGGGCGATGCGATCCCACTCACCCGCGCACGCCGCCGGCCCGGCCCCGGTGTCCCGAAGGTTCCGGACATCCGCCACGGCCGTTTCGTCCGAAACACGCGACGCGAGATCCTCGCGGACCACGCGCCGCCGCTCGGTCTCGCGCAGCTTGGCCGACGAGAGCCGGGTGCTGTGGAAAAGCCAGGCCGCCAACGCCGGATGATCCGCCAGCGCCCCCGCCTTGCGGGCGAGCGCAAGAAAAACGCTCTGCGTCACCTCCTTTGCCCGGTGATGGTCGCCGACCTGACGCCGCGCGGCCGAATAAACCAGGTCCACATGCCGGCGCACCAACTCCGCAAACGCCGCCTGATCGCGGTGCAGGGCGTAGGATCGAAGGAGCGTGCGGTCATCCATGGGGCAAGCGGAGCGTTGCACAGACTTACACCCGCCGGCCGCGTGGATCGCACAAAAATCTACCGCCCGCGCGCGTTCTCCCTGCGCTTTTCCGGCAACAAAAAGCCCGCTCCCATGGAGGGGAAGCGGGCGCCCGGGCCGGAATCGCCGATGCGGGTTCCGGCCGGCTTCAAGTGCGTTCGGCTCAGACGACGGGCAGGTCGCCCTGCGTGGCGGGCTTGGTGTTGGTGTTGGGCTTCACCATCTCGCCGCTGAGATCCTTGTGGATGGCGGGACCCTCGGCCTTCTTGGGCAGTTCGCTGTGCGCGGCGGTCGCGGTGGCGACGGCGATGGCCGCGGCGGCGGGAAACCCCGGGGGCGGGGGGGCGGCGGCCCCCACCGCGGCGTCACGCGCGGCGGCGCGCCCCGCGGCGGCGATCGACTTGTGGTGATCGGCGTGCATGCCCTCCTCGAGGATCGACTGCGGCACGTCCTTCAGGCCCCAGATGAGGCCGGTGTAGGAGAGCAGCTTGAGACCATAGTAGGTCAGATCGATTTCCCACCAGTAGAAACCGTTGCGCGTGCAGCTCTGGTAGCGGTGGTGGTTGTTATGCCAGCCTTCGCCGAGGCAGATGATCGCAAGAATGAAGCTGTTGCGCGAGTCGTCCTCGGTCTTGAAGCGGCGTTTGCCCATGAGGTGGGCCATCGAGTTGATGCAGGCCGTGCCGTGGAAGAGCGCGGTGGTGCTCACGAAAAAGCCCCACACGAGCATCTGCCAGCCGTTGGTGCCGAGACCGGGCGCCCAGCGCTCGAGCGCCGCGCCGAGACCGAACATCGCGAACGCGTAGACGATCGGCACCACGAGGTCGAAACGGTTGAGCCAGACGAGCTCGGGGAACTTGGCCAAATCCTTCACCTTCGAGTAATCGGTCGGGAAATTGCGGCGCGAGGTGATCCATCCGATGTGGGACCAGAGAAAGCCATGCACGTGCGGCGAGTGCGCGTCCTCCGGATCATCGGAATGCTGGTGATGGTGGCGGTGGTGGTAGGCCCACCAGAGGCCGCCGCGCTGCACCGTGGTGCCGCCCCAAAGCGCGAGAAGGAACTGGCCGAAACGCGAGGTGGAGTAGGTCTTGTGCGAGAAGTAGCGGTGGTAGATGCCCGTCACCGCGAACATGCGCAGAAAATACAGGGCGACCGCCGACCAGGCGGCGAAGGCGCTCACGCCCACCCAAAGGATGCCGAAGCAACCAAGGTGCAGGACGACGAAGGGCATGACGCGCACCCAGTCGACCTTGTCGGGCTCGTTGCGCATTTTCTCGGCGCCTTCGGGACAGTAATCGGAATCCACCCACTGGGTGACGGCGGTGGCCGCGCGGCGGAGGAATGACGGACGAACGGATTGATCGGACACAGGGACTTAAGGGACGGATTTTTGAAACGCGCTGAGAGCTGACGGGCTAAGTTTCGCCTTGGTGGCCGCTCATGCAAGCGGAGTTTTACAAGCGAAAGCCCGACCCGTGGATATACCCAGGCGGTCGACCACAGCTCCCCCCAAGGCCTGTCAACGAATCGAGCGCGTCCCCGGTCGGGTTTCGGATACACCCGCGCAATGATACTTAGCCCGCCCCGATTGCCCGCCGAAAGCGTGCCCGCAGCCTCTCGCCTCGATCCGTGGAACGACGTCCGCCCAACCCCAGGCCATCGACGATCACCCGATCCCCACGTCTCGGGCGAGGCGGGGGCTTGGGCGCGCTTCTTTTGACCGCCCTGTCCGCCACCGCACAAAGCACCTGGACCGGACTCGGCGCCGACTCGCTCTGGAACACCGCCGCCAACTGGAGCGCCGGCCTCCCCGGGAACACCGCCGCCGCGACGTTCAACGCCGCCGGCGCCAACAACAAGTTCTCCGTCCTCTTCGACCGCAACCACAGCGTCGGCTCCATCACCTTCGCCGCCACCGGGAGCTCCGCCTTCTCCTTCGACTCCGACGGCGCCACCGTCCGCACTCTCACCCTCGCCAGCGGCCTGACGAACAACAACGCCGCCACCCAGGTTTTCGGCGCCAACCTCACCCTTTCCCTCGGCTCGACGCAGACCTGGAACGCGGCCGCTGGCGGTTTCCGCTTCGACGGGCTGGCATCCGTCGTCCAGGCGCTGACGCTCTCCGGCTCCGGCGCCTTCGATTTCACGAACCGCATCGATCTGCGCAACAGCCTCACGCTCTCGGGCAGCGGCGCGGTCAACGTCTCCGGCCTCCTCGTCAATTACGGCGGCAACCGCTCCCTCACGAACAACAACAGCGGCTCCGTCACCTTCACCTCGGTCAACCTTACCGAAAACAACAAGAACCGCTCCCTCACTCTCAACGGTTCCGGCGCCACCTCGATCACCGGCGTCATCGCCAACGGCGGTTCCGGCAAAGGCTCCCTCACCTACTCAGGCACCGGCACGCTTACCCTCTCCGGCGCCAACACCTTCACCGGCACCGCCACCGTCACCAGCGGCACCGTTCGCGCCACCGGTTCCGCCTCCGCCCTCGGCGCCGGCACCGTGAGCCTCAACGGCGGCACCCTCCAGCTCGCCGGGGACAGCGCCCGCGCCTTTGGCCGCAACACCACCGTCGCCGCGAACTCGACCGTCGTCTCCGATCGCGACACCACCGGCGCGGGCGTCACCCACTCCCTCGGCACCCTCTCCATCGGCGCCCGCACGCTCACCGTCTCCGCCGGCTCCAAAGTCTCCTCCGGCACCGCCGGCATCACCTTCGGCACCACCACGCTTTCCGCCGGCGGCGCCGTCTTCAACGTCTCCTCCGGCGCCCAGCTCACCCTCGGCGCCCTCTCCGGCGCCAACGCCTTCTCCAAGCAAGGCGCCGGCACCCTCGTCCTCGGCAACGCCTCCACCCGCACCGGCGGCACCGTCACCCTCGGCAACGGCACGCTCCGCCTCGGCTCCACCTCCGCCCTCGGCACCTCCGCCGTCCCCCTCGCCCTGGCCGGCGGCACCCTCCAGCTCTCCACCAACACCTCGGTCAACGCCTACAACACCACCGTCTCGGGCAACGTCTCCGTCCTCTCCGATCGCGCCGGTTCCGGCGCCGGCATCACCCACGCCCTCGGCACCCTCTCCATCGGCGCCCAGACCCTCACCGTCTCCGCCGGCTCCAACGTCGCCTCCGGCACCGCCGGACTCTCCTTCGGCGCCACCACCCTCTCCGCCGCCGGCGCCGTCTTCAACGTCGCCTCCGGCGCCCAGCTCACCCTCGGGGCCCTCTCCGGCGCCAACGCCTTCTCCAAGCAGGGCGCCGGCACCCTCGTCCTCGGCTCAGCCTCCACCCGCACCGGTGGCACCGTGACCCTCGGCGCCGGCACGCTCCGCATCGGCTCCACCTCAGCCCTCGGCACCTCCGCGGTCCCCCTCGCGCTCGCCGGCGGCACGCTCCAGCTCTCCACCGACGCCTCGGTCAACGCCTACAACACCACCGTCTCGGCCAACACCGCCATCCTCTCCGACCGCGCCACCTCCGGCGCCGCCCTCACCCACACCCTCGGCACCCTCTCCATCGGCGCCCAGACTCTCACCGTCTCGGCCGGATCCAACGTCACCTCCGGCACCGCCGGCCTCGCCTTCGGCGCCACCACCCTCTCCGGCAACGCCACCTTCTCCGTCGGCGACGACACTCGCCTCACGCTCGGCACGCTCAACGACGGCGCCTCCGCCCGCACCTTCGTGAAAACCGACGGCGGCACCCTGGCCCTCGGCTCCGCCGCCGCCGGCATCGTCAACGGCACCACCCTCGACCTCGCCGCCGGCACCCTCGAGAGCAACCACGCCACCGCCCTCGGCACCCTCGCCTCCGTCAACGTCGGCTCCGGCGCCACCTTCCAGCTCGGCGCCAGCCAGACCCTCGGCGCCCTCTCCGGCCCCGGCTCCGTCCAACTCGGCGCCAACACCCTCGCCGTCGGATCGACCAGCAACCTCTCCTCCACCTTCTCCGGCTCCATCGCCGGCACCGGCGGCCTGACCAAAGCCGGCACCGGCACCTTCACCCTTTCCGGGGCCTCCGCCAACACCTACTCTGGCGCCACCACCGTCTCCGCCGGCACCCTCGCCGCCGGCGAGACGAACGCCTTCTCCGCCGCCTCCACGCACACCATCGCCTCCGGCGCCACCCTCGCGCTCTCCGGTTATTCCCAGACGCTCGGCGCCCTCGCCGGCGCGGGCAACGTCACCCTCGGCGGCGCCACCCTCGACAACGGCGGCAACGACGCCTCCACCGGCTTCTCCGGCGTCGTCTCCGGCACCGGCACCTTGGTCAAATCCGGCTCCGGCACCCTCGCCCTCACCGGCGCCAACACTTTCTCCGGCGCGCTCTCCGTCGCCGAAGGCGCCCTCTCCCTCTCCGGCGCCTCCGGCTCAGCCCTCGGCGCCACCTCCCTCTCCGTCGGCCCCGGCGCCACCCTCGCCCTCGACAACAGCTCCGCCTCTCTCGCCAACCGCGTCGCCGACACCGCCTCGCTCACCCTCTCCGGCGGATCCCTCGTTTTCACCTCCGCCTCCGCCGGCTCCGCCGAAAACCTCGGCGCGCTCCAGCTCGGCGCGGGAGCCTCCTCCATCACCGTCAACCAGAGCGGCGCCGGCGCCGCCGTCCTCAGCTTCTCCTCCCTCGGCTCCGTGCACGAGGACGGCACCGTCGATTTCTCCGCCACCGGCGGCACCCTCGGCGCCTCCGCCTCCGGCCCCCAGATCTACGTCGGCGGCCTCGACACCGGCTTCATCGGCGGCTGGGCCACCGTCGGCGCCGACTTCGCCGAATACTCCACCTACGGCGTCCGCGCCCTCACCGGCTACTACACCGACGCCCTCGGCATCAACGTCGCCGACACCACCGCCAACGTCCTCCTCTCCAGCGCCTCTCCCCTCGGCGCCTACACCCTCACCAACGCCGGCACCACCACCGATCGCTCCCTCCTCGTCGCCGACCTCGAGCTCGTCGACCTCGGCGACTCCGCCACCCGCACCCTCCAGCTCTCCTCCGGCGGCCTCCTCAAGACCACCGCCACCAACACCGTCGTTTCAGGCGCCGGCAAACTCAGCGCCGGCACCACCGCCGCCGCCACTCTCAGCGTCACCGTCCAGTCCACCGGCTCGCTCACCATCGACAGCCTCATCGTCAACAACGCCGGCGACGGCGCCGTCCGCCTCGCCAAAGGCGGCTCCGGCACCCTCGTGCTCGACGCCGCCAACACCTACTCCGGCGGCACCCAGCTCGACGCCGGCACCCTGGTCGTCGGCAACAACTCCGCCCTCGGCACCGGCTCCCTCACCCTCGGCACCGCCACCCTCGCCACCAGCGGCGGCCCCCGCAGCCTCTCCAACACCCTCGTCCTCGCCGGCAACACCACCTTCGCCGGCTCCGACGGCTTCACCTTCACCGGCCCCGCCACCCTCACCGGCAACCGCACCCTCGCCGTCGGCGTCGACGTCGTCCTCTCCGGCGCAATCGCCCAGTCCGGAGGCTCCTTCGGCCTGACCAAAACCGGCGCCGGCATCCTCACCCTCTCCGGCTCCTCCGCCAACACCTACACCGGCGCCACCACCGTCAACGCCGGCGAGGTCCGCCTCGCCAAGACCTCCGGCAACGCCATCGCCGGCGCCCTCTCCGTCGGCTCCGGCGCCACCGTCCGCCTCCTCTCCTCCAACCAGATCGCCGATACCTCCGCCGTCACCCTCGCCGCCAACGCCGCCCTCGCCCTCGACAATTTCTCCGACACCATCGGCTCCCTCGCCCTCGGCGGCGGCGCGACCGTCTCCACCGGCTCCGGAACCCTCACCCTCGGCGGCGGCGTCACCCACAGCGGCGCCGGCTCCTCCTCCGCCACCCTCTCCGGCAAGCTCGACCTCGGCGGCGCCACCCGCGCCTTCGCCATCGCCGACTCCTCCGCCGCGGACGACCTCGTCGTCTCCGCCGTCATCTCCAACGGCGGCATTTCCAAAACAGGCGCCGGCGTCCTCCGTATCAACGCCTCGAATACCTACTCCGGCCCCACCTCCGTCTCCGCCGGCGTCCTCAAGGCCGGCGTCGCGCAGGCCGTCCCCTCCGCCTCCGCCGTCTCCGTCGCCACCGGCGCCACGCTCGACCTCAACAACTTCAACCACGCCCTCGCCTCCCTCTCCGGCGGAGGCGACGTCTCCCTCGGTTCCGCCGCCCTCTCCCTCGCCGGCGGCAACGCCACCTTCTCCGGCGTCCTCTCCGGCTCCGGCACCCTCGCCAAAACCGGCGCGGGCGCCGAGTCCCTCACCCTCTCCGGCGCCAACACCTACACCGGCGCCACCACCGTCTCCTCCGGCACCCTCGTCGCCGCCTCCGCGTCCGCCCTCGGCTCCACCTCCGCCGGCACCACCGTCGCGAACGGCGCCACCCTCGCCCTCTCCGGCGGCGTCGCGATCGGCTCCGAAGCCCTCTCGCTCTCCGGCGTCGGCGTCTCCTCTGGCGGCGCCCTCCGCAACCTCTCCGGCCAAAACACCTACGGCGGCGCCGTCACCCTCGCCGGCGCATCCACCCTCGCATCCGACGCCGGCTCGCTCAGCCTCTCCGGCACCCTCTCCGCCGGAACCAACGCCATCACCTTCACCGGCGCGGGCGACACCACCGTCTCGGGCGTCCTCTCCGGCTCCGGCCAGGTGATCAAGAACGGCTCCGGCACCCTCGTTCTCTCCGGCGCCAACACCCACACCGGCGCGACCCTCGTCAACGGCGGCACCCTCGTCGCCGCCTCGGCCAACGCCCTCGGCGCCACCTCGGCCGGCACCACCGTCGCCTCCGCCGCCACCCTCGCCTTCAGCGGTGGCATCGCCCTCGCCGCCGAACCCGTCTCGCTCAACTCCGGCGCCACCCTCCTCAACCTCTCCGGCAACAACAGCTACTCCGGCTCGCTCACCCTCGGCGGCTCCGCCACCCTCTCCTCCGACGCCGGCCTGCTCACCCTCACCGGCTCGATCGCCGCCGGCGGGCATACCATCACCGTCGGCGGAGCCGGCGACATCACCTTTGCCTCCAGCGCCACCGGCCTCGTCGACCTCGTCAAAACCGACTCCGGCACCCTCGCCTTCTCCGCCGCGCAAACCATCTCCGGCACCCTCACCCTCGACGGCGGCACGCTCTCGCTCAACAACACCAACGTCTCCGTCGGCACCCTGCGCGTCACCGCCGCCTCCGTCCTCGATTTCGCCGGCTCCTCCACGCTCACCGTCGGACAACTCATCCTCGATCTCGGCGGCGGCGAGACCCTCTCCATCACCAGTTGGCAAAACGTCTCGGACTACTTCCTCGTCTCGAATTTCCTCGGCGCCGCCTACGACACCACCGGCGAGGCGCCGACCACCTCGATCGTTTTCGCCACCTTCACCGGCGACGACACCCGTTGGAAATCGAACAACGGCGAAGTGACGCCCGTCCCCGAGCCCGCCGCCTACGGCGCCCTCGCCCTCGGCGGCCTCGCCGCCTGGTTCGCCCTCCGCCGCCGTCGCCGCGCCTGAAGCGCCGCGACGTTTTCCCCTCCGGCGGCCGATCGCTTCTGGATTTAGGTGGACGGGCGCGCCCCCGCCCCCGTCTCGTTGCCTCACCGCTTCGGGCGCCTCGCGCCTCAAGCCCATCCACACCATGAGCGACTCTTCCCATTGCGGCGGCGGCGTCACCTACAGCGCGCCTGCGGAGGCTTACTTCGAAAAACGCGGCCTCCGCAAACACGCCCGCCTCTGGTCGCTCTGGGCCCTCGGCGTCGGCGCCGTCATCTCCGGTCAGTTCTCCGGCTGGAACCTCGGCATCGGCCAAGGCGGCTGGGGCGGACTCTTCGTCGCCTCGCTCATCATCGCGGCGATGTATTTCGGCCTCGTCTTCTGCCTCGCCGAGATGTCGCCCGCCCTACCCCACACCGGCGGCGCCTACTCCTTCGCGCGCAGCGCCCTCGGCCCGTGGGGCGGCTTCGTCACCGGTCTCGCCGAGAGCATCGAGTATATCATGACGCCCGCCGTCATCGTCTACTTCATCGGCGCCTACCTCGGCGCGATCTTCGAGACCTCCGCCTCCCTGCAACCGCTCTGGTGGGTCGGCTGCTACCTCGTGTTCGTCGCGCTCAACATCCACGGCGTCGCGCTCTCCTTCAAAATCTCCGTCGTCGTCACCCTGCTCGCCCTCGCCATCCTGGTCGTCTTCTGGATCAGCGCCCTCCCCCACGCCGACTTCTCGCGCTGGGCGCTCAACCTCGGCCCCGGCCCCGACGGCGCGCTGGTCGAACTGCCGGCCGGCGGCGGCCCCTTTCTCCCGCGCGGTTGGTCCGGCGCCTTCGCCGCCCTGCCCTTCGCCGTCTGGCTCTTCCTCGCTATCGAGGAACTGCCGCTCGCCGCCGAGGAATCGCACGACCCCAAAAAAGACATGCCCCGCGCCCTCATCCTCGGCATGTGCACGCTGCTCGTCACCGCCTTCCTCGTGATGTTGCTCAACGCCTCCATCGGAAGCGCTGGCGAAGGCCGGATGCGCGGCGCCTGGTCGCTCGCCACCTCGGCCGAGCCTCTGCTCGACGGCTTCCGCACGCTCTACGGCGCCGGCACCGCCAAGCTCCTCGCGCTCTGCGCCGTCGTCGGCCTCGTCGCGAGTTTCCACACCATCATCTTCGCCTACGGCCGCCAGATCTACTCGCTCTCTCGCGCCGGCTACTACCTGCCCTTCCTCTCCCTCACCCACGGCACGCGCAAGACGCCTCACGTCGCGATCTACGCCGGCTCCGTCATCGGGCTCTCCGTGCTGCTCGCCATCTGGTTCACCCGCGGCGCCGAGGCGGGCGGGGCGATTATCGGCGGCACCTTGCTCAACATGGCCGTCTTCGGCGCGATGATTTCCTACGCGCTTCAAGGCGTCTCCTTCATCCTCCTGCGGATAAAAATGCCGCATATCCCGCGCCCCTACCGCAGCCCGCTCGGCATTCCCGGCGCGGTCGTCGCCATCGCCATCGCGCTCTGGACGCTTTACTATCAGCTCCAAGACCCCGCCTACGTGAAAGGCGCCTACGCCGCCCTCGCCTGGTATGTCGCCGGCCTCGCCTACTTCGCCCTCGTCGGCCGCCACCGCCTCATCCTCTCGCCGGAGGAACGCTTCGCCCTCGACCACGCGAAGGCCACCCCCGCCCCCTGAGCGTCAGCACCTCCATTCAGAGAGTTGGCCGCAAAGAAGCGCAAAAACTCGCTCTGCCGACGATGCTCTCCCGCGCGCCTATAGGCGCCTGAAACGCTCCATGCGCCCGCCGATCTTTTGCGCCTTTTTGCGGCCAAAATTCCGTCTTCTGCGTTTGAGTCACCCCTTCGTTCACTTCCCCCGCCGTCATCCGCTTTCGCACGGATCTTTTCGGCCAAAAACGAAAAATCTGATCCCGGGGCTGTAAGCCGGATTATGTCCCCCGGCGCCTTGCGACGCCGGTTCGACGGTCATTTCTCTCCACGCCCGTCTCGCGACGAGCGGGTTCCTCGGTGCCGCGCGCGCCGGTTGCCCGACGCGCCCGACCTCTGGAATGCGGCATACCCGCGACTAATGGACGAGCCGCCCAGTCGCCTATTTTGCCTTGCACCGGACGGGGTTTACCCTGCCGCCGACCTCGCGGTCGACGCGGTGGGCTCTTACCCCACCTTTTCACCCTTACCCATGAGTTTCCTCTCAGGCGGTATCTTCTCTGTGGCACTGTCCGTCGACGCGCTTTGAAACGCGCCGCCTGAACTTGGCGCTCGCGCGCCTCGTCCAGCGTCCTGCCCTGCGGTGTCCGGACTTTCCTCTCCGACCGAGTCTCTGCCTGGCGCCCCGTTTCCGCGGCGCCTTGGGATGCGAAAGAACATCGGAGCGACCATCCGCCCCGGGATCAGCCCGCCACCCAATCGCCCCGCGCGTCGCCGCACAACCGCCAATTCACCGATCCGGCGAAGAACCGCGAATGGACGCGAATGCACACGAATTCCAAAACGTTACAGGAGCCGGCCCCTCGGTATTCTATTCGCGTCCCTTCGCGTCCATTCGCGGTTAAAACACCGCCTGAGTGCCCACGCTCAGTTCGCGTCCCAATACAGCACGCGCCCGCACTGATCGCAGGTGCCGAGCTTCAGCGGATCGGCGCTGCGCGAACTCGATTCCGACTCGCTCGAAACCTTCAGATGGCAACCCCCGCACTTGCCGCCGCGCAGCGGCACCACGGCCGGCCAGTGACGCGTCGCCACCCGCTCGTAGACTCGCATCGAAAGCTCCGGCACGCCCAGGCGCGCCGCCGCCGCCGCCGCCTTCGCCTCGACCAGCTCGGCCGCAAGATTCTTGTCCCGCTCCGCCAAGGTCGCCAGACGCGCCTCGTGGTGGGAAATGTTGGTCTTCAGCGCCGCTTCGGCCGCCGCGAAGCGCTTCTTCGCCTCGTCGATCTGGAACATCACGCCGAGCTCCTGCTCCTCGAGCGCGCCGATCGCCGCCGTCATCGTCTCGATCTCCTTCCCGAGCGCCTGATACTCGTCGTTCTTCTTTACCGAAAGCTGCTGCGTGCGGTATTTCGCGAGCTTCGTCTCCGCCGAACCGATCTCGGTCTCGAGCAGCTTTTTCTTCGTCTCGAGTTCGCGCAGCTCGGCCTTCGCCGCCTCGATCGCGGCCTTCTCGGCGGCGATTTCCTTTTCCACCCGCGCCCGGTCGCCGGGGACGGCCGCGAGCTGCTGCTCGAGCTGGCGACGGCGGGCGTCGCGATCCTGCACCACGAGCAACTGGGTCAATACGGCGTGCGGCATGGCCAAGTGCATGCCGCGCACCCGCGACGTTTCAACGCCCGATTAAGCTCGTCTTAAACGCCGGCCAACGCCGGCTCGCCGACTCAGATGTAATACATCTCGCCGCCCGATTTCGCGGCCAGCTTTTCCAAGGTGATCTCGCGGCACTTCGCCTCGAGCACGCCACGCACCTCGCGCCAGGCCTGCGCCACGCGCTTGCCCGACTGCCCTTCGACGGCCGAGCCGAGTTCGAGCAC
>CBIHRE010000070.1:0-13958 GCA_966212385.1 uncultured Akkermansia sp.
TCTCACCTTCGGCCCGCAAATGGTCGCCGAGCTCCGTCGCGAGGTCCCCGGGCTCTTTTTCGACGTCCACCTCATGTTGGACAACCCGCAGGACTTCGTGGAGCCCTTCGCCAAGGCCGGCGCCAACCTCATCAGTTTCCACCTCGAGCCCGCCATCGACCACCGCGCCCTGCTCGGCCGCGTCCGCGAGCTCGGTTGCCAGACCGGCCTCGTGCTCAACCCCGGCTCGCCCGCCGAACTCGCCAAGCCCTTCCTCGCCGAGATCGACCTGCTCCTCGTCATGACCGTGCAGCCCGGCTTCGGCGGGCAATCCTTCCGCCGCGACATGCTGCCCAAGATCGCCCAGCTCAACGCCTGGCGCCGCGAGGCCGGCCTGAAGTTCCGCCTCGAGGTCGACGGTGGCGTCGATGGCAAGACCGGCCCCGAGTGCCGCAGCGCCGGCGCCGACACCTTCGTGGCCGGCACCGCCTTCTTCAAATCCCCCCACCGCGACGCCTTCGTGCGGGATGTCGGCCGTTGGTGATTTTCGCGGCTCCTGTTACGCCCCCGCCCCGACCGACGGTCGCGTTTGAGGTTGCCCACCTCGCCCGATTGGCGCGCCCTCCCGAGATGGGCATGAAATACATCCCGACGGTCCGGGACCAAAAGGCCGCGCTCCGCTTCCAGAAAAAGCAGAACCCGCCGCCTAACTTCAAAAAATCCTCCGACAAGCCCGCCGCGGCCAAATCCGCCCCGCCGCCGGTGCCGGCGCCTGAAAAGCCCGCAAGCCCCTGAACCCGCACGCGTTCTTTGCCAAGAACCCCGCGAGCCGGCCCACGCCATTGACACTCCTGAGACTCAACTGAGACTCCGCCTCTGTGAGCACCGAAGACTCCCGCGCCAAGTTCCGCACCCACCTCGCCGCCCAAGGCCTGCGCATCACCAACCAGCGCCTGGCGATCTTCGACGCGGCCTTCGGCCAGAAGGAGCACTTCACCGCCGAGGAGTTGCTCGCCCACGCCCGCGCGATCGACGACTCCGTCTCGCGCGCCACCGTCTACCGCACCCTGCCCCACCTCATCGGCAGCGGCGTCCTCCGCGAAGTCGATATCGGCAAGAATCTCAAATACTACCTGCCCAACACCGACAGCTCCGCGCAGGTCGCGCAGGTCATTTGCGTCGACTGCGACAAGATCTTCGAGATCAGCGCGCCCTTCATGTCCTGGTATGGCAGCACGGTGTCCTCGAAACTCAGCCTCACGCCCATCTCCCAACGCCTTCAGGTCAACGCCCACTGCGACTCCCTGAAGGCCACCGGCATCTGCAAACACCGCGCCGCGACGCCGGCCTCCTGAGCACCGCCTGTAGCCTCGCTTTTCCTGCGTAACCGCCGCCCGTTGCCGATTTGGCCGGGCCCGCTAACCTCTTCTCGTCCATGGCCCGCAAAGAAGACAACTCCTTCGACATCTCGTTTTACGAGAGCATCCTCCGTCGCGATCCTTCCTATGCGGAGGTCGTGGAAATACTCGGCGGACTTTACACCAAGGCCGGCCGCATCGCCGACGGCCTGAAGATGGATCGCAAACTCGTGCGCCTGCAGCCCGACAACGCCACCGCGCGCTACAACCTCGCTTGCAGCCTCGCCCTCTCCAAGCGCCCAGGCGAGGCGCTCACCATCCTCGCCCAAGCCATCGCCCTCGGCTACGACGACGCCGAGTGGATGGCCAACGATCCCGACCTCGTCGCCCTTCACAAGCGCCCCGAGTTCCAGACCATGATCGAGCTCGTTCGCCAGGCCGCGAACCCGAAGAACTAAACGCGTCCGGCATTTTCCTGGTCGCCCTCCGCCTCGCCGTCGCGCCTTCGCCGCCGCCCTCCCGTTTCTTGCTTTTTCGCCTTCTTCCGGCTCCCCGCTCCACGCTCCCTGCTCCACGCTCTCATGCCCGCCGTCCTCAACTACGAGCCCATCGTCCTCCCGCCCCGCTCCGCGCTCCCGCCGCTCACCGCGATCCAAGAGGAAATCCTCGCGCTCAAGAAGCAGCGCAACGCCGTCATCCTCGCGCACAACTACCAGACCGAGGACATCCAGCGCGTGGCCGATTTCGTCGGCGATTCCCTCGGGCTCAGCTATCAGGCGCAGGCCGCGCAGGCCGACGTGATCCTCTTTTGCGGCGTCCACTTCATGGCCGAGACGGCCAAGATCGTTAACCCCGCCCGCACCGTCCTCCTCCCCGACCTCGAGGCCGGCTGCTCGCTCGCCGACTCCTGCCCCGCCGAGCGCCTCGCCGCCTACAAGGCCGCGCACCCGAACGTCTACGTCGTCGCCTACATCAACTGCTCCGCCGCCGTGAAGGCGCTCAGCGATGTCATCGTCACCAGCGGCAACGCCCAAAAGATCGTCCAACGCGTCCCCGCCGACCGCGAGATCCTCTTCGTTCCCGACCAGAACCTCGGCCAGTGGGTCTCCCAAAAAACCGGCCGCCAGATGCAGCTCTGGCCCGGCAGCTGTTACGCGCACGTCATGTTCACCGTGCAGGCGATCGAGAAGGTGCGTATTCAGTTCCCGGATGCGCCCGTCGTCGCCCACCCCGAGTGCGTGCAGGCCGTCCGCGACCTCGCCGACGAGGTCTGCTCGACCGAGCTCATGGTGAAGTTCGCCAAGAACTCGCCCGCCGAGCGCATCATCGTCGTGACCGAGAGCGGCAT
This sequence comes from uncultured Akkermansia sp., assembly GCA_966212385.1. Taxonomy (GTDB): domain Bacteria; phylum Verrucomicrobiota; class Verrucomicrobiia; order Opitutales; family Opitutaceae; genus IMCC26134_A. The sequence continues at coordinate 2,686 of CBIHRE010000070.1, forward strand.
GCTCCACCGCCTCCGCCGCGAGGTGCCGACCAAAACCTTCATCGCCGGCCCCACCGATACCTGCGCCTGCAACGACTGCCGCTTCATGAAGATGAATACCATCGAGAAGGTGCGCGACGCCCTGAAGTTCATGAAGCCCGAGATCCAGGTCCCCGAGGACATCCGCCTGAAGGCCCTCGAGCCCATCCAGCGCATGCTGGATTGGAGCAAGTAAGGCAGGGGGCGGCCGATCGCTTGCGCCTTCATTCCAGGTGGGCGTGCGCGGCCCCGCGCCCCCCGCGTTGACGCCGAACCGACGGGCGCAGGGACGCGCCCGTCCACCCCGAATCCGCTGAGGGTATCAGGGCGCCGCAAGCAGCGAGTCCAGTTCCAGATCGATGCCCGTCACCCCGGGCGCGGCCGGGCGAAACCACACGAAGCGGCCGCCCGACGCGGTGTCCGCCTTGTAGGCGCCGCCAGCCTCTTTTTCCAAGCGCAGCAAGCCGCCCAGATAGCCACCCTTGGCATAGGGCCGGAGGAACACGGCGTAGCCCCGCTCGACCGAGCCCGGCACGCTGGCCGTGACGAGCTTTCCGTCCGCGAGGCGGCCGCTCAGGGTCATCGCGCCAGCGGCGTTGATGGTCGCTCCCAAAGTGGCGGTGGCGGACGGTTGCCCCTCGGACGGCGCGACCGGCGCAAGCTTAAGGGCGTATCGACCACGCCAGGCGACCGTCGCGGCGGCGCGACGCTCGCCCTCGCCCACCGACGCGGGCTCGAAGGCTTCGCCTTCAAAAAGTCCGACATCAAGCGAGGCCTCGCGCGCATCCAGCGCGAGCACCACACGGAAAGGCGTCAGGCCGGCGCCGCGCTTCACCGTCGCGGTGGCGCTGCCCGCCGACGGGGAGTCGAGGAAGGCGAAGCGGCCGGCGAGCGCGTAGGAGCGGCCGTCTTCGTAGACGAGTGATCCGGTGTAGGTCTTGTTCGCCGCGACGACCACGCGAACGACGCCGGCCGGCGCCTGATCCGTCGTCGAGCGCAGGAGGGCGTCGTAGGTGCCCGCCACGCTGAAGCTCACGCGCGCGACCGTGACGGTGGCGAGCAAGCGTCCCCCCGCGCTGTAAACGCGCACCGAGTAGCTCCCGGAATCGGCGCCACGGCCGTCCGCGATGAGATAGGTCGAGGCGATCGCGCCGCGAATCACCGCGCCGTCCCTCAGCCAGACGAAGCGATAACCCGCCTTGGGCGCGAAACCGGAGTCGAGGGATACGCGGGAACCGGGCGCGAAGGTCCGGGCGGCGGCTCCGCGGCGGATGCTGGCGGCGACTTCGAGACGCGCGACCTCGCTCGTGTCGCTGCCGCCGGCATTGGAAACGACCACCGTGTAGTCGCCGGCCGAGGCGAGAGATACCGCGCCGAGGCTCAACACCGCGTCCGTCGCGCCGGCGATGGCGTCGCCGTTCTTGAACCATTGGTAGGATGGCGCGGGATATCCCGCCGCGGTCACACGCAGCGAGACGTTCGCGCCCGCGCCGACCGGCTCCGCGGTGATTCGCGCAGGCGTGGCCACTTGAAGCACGGCGGGCGCCGATTCGGTGGTGCCGGCGGAGTTGGTGATGACAACCGTGTAGGAACCCGCGTCGGCATCGCTTACGTTTTCGAGAGCGAGGCTGGAGCTTGTTTTCCCCTCGAGCGGCTGACCGTCCTTGAACCATTGGTAGGTCGGCGCGGGGACGCCATCGGCGGCGACGGTGAAGGTGAAGCTCCCGCCTACATTCACCCAGCCGCCCTGGGGCGCGGAGCCCGAAGGAATGACGGGCAGGGTGTAAACGGTGAGGGCGGCGGCCTCGGACTCGACCGCGCCTGCCGAGTTCGAAACCACGACGCGGTAGAGTCCGCCGTCGGCGAGAGAGGCCGGGGCAACGCGCAAGGTGGAGGTGCCCGAGCCGCTGACGTGATCGCCGTCGACCAGCTGCGTCTCGCCCTTGAACCACTGGTAGGAAGGCGCGGGCGCCCCAGTGGCGACGACGCGGAAGACGGCCTGCCGTCCAACCACGGCGACGGTCGCCGCGGGTTGCTGCTGGATCGACGGCGCCAGGGTGTCGTCGGTGACGGTCAACATCGCCGCGCCCGATTCGGCGGAGCCGGCGGCGTTCGTGATTCGCACGGTGTAGACGCCCTCGTCGCCTGCGACCAGGTCGGAGAGACGAAGGGAGCCGGTAGACGAACCCGAAACTCTCCCGCCGTCGACCAGCGGCTGTGCGTCCTTGAACCATTGATACGCGGGCGCCGGGAAACCGGAGGCCTCCGCCTCGAAAACGACCGTCTCTCCGGGGTTCGCGGTGGCGGAGTGGGGTTGCAGCGTGAAAACAGGCGCAACGTGGACGGTGAGGACGGCGGCGGCGGACTCGGCGACGACGCCGTTGTTGTTCACGAGAACGGTGTAGGAGCCGGCCCGCGCAGACGTGACGGCGGAGATAAGCAAGGTGGCGGTGCCGGCGCCCGAGACGCCCGCGCCGTCGGTGAGATCGGCTCCGTTGAAGCGCCAGCGGTAGCTAGGATTCGCGGCCCCGCCGACGGCGACGGTGAAGCTCGCGTCGGCTCCGGCGACGACTGTCTTCGACTCGGGCTGTTGCGTGAAAACGGCGGGCGTGGCCTTCACGCCGTTGATCTGGACGTGGTCGATGACCACCTGGCCCGAGACCCTGCCGACGAGCGTGGCATCAGGGCGGCCGTAGAAGCCCGAGGGCAAATCGAGGTTGAAGGCCTGGAATTCGCCCGGCGCCACCGCGACGGGCGCCCCCACGGGCACGCCGTCGAAAAACCACTGGATCGACGCCGCGGCGCCGGGCCGGGAGTAGGCGGAAAAAGTGAAGTTGAAATCGTTCGGTTGATTGAATTCCGCGGGCGAGAAATCCGACCAGCCGGTGGTGTCGGCCACGATGGAGAAGTCGGTGACGGCGCCGGCGGCGAAGACGAGGGCGGCGTTGTTGTCGTCGCCGATGAACATCTGGCGTCCGTTCACCAAGTCGTGGTTGATCGCGACCAGGGAACCTCGCTCTTCGACGGAAACGTTCGAGCCCCCGGAATAATCCCAGGCGCCCGAGCCGTGGGTGCCGTCGAAATACAGGGTCGCCACCCCGGCGGAAAAAGGAGCCTCGACGCCGTTGGCGACGTGATAGGCGCCGGAGTCGACGGCGGCGGGCGCGACGTTGCGCGCGAAGTTGGAACGCACGAAGCCGACGGCGAGGCCGTTCAGGCCGTCCGTCGAGGGATAGCCTCCGCCGATGAACTGGCCGAAATTGAACCCGGAAATGAGTTCGACCTCCGCCGCGGCCGAGGCGTGGGCGAGAACGGAGACGGCGAGAAGGGAAACGATGGAGCGAAACAACTTCATTGTGGGCGGAAAAGGCGGCCGGTGGCCGCGCGCAAGGGGACGGGCGCGGGAAATCGCGGGGAAAAGAGAAAAGGGCCGCCGGGACGAATGTCGCCGACGGCCGGGCGTGGCAGAGGCGGAGCATCCGCCAACGCGTCGAGGGAACCGACCGTGAGGAACGGCCCCGCGGCGCGGTCGGGATCAGGACTGGCGACGGCGGCGCAGCGCGGCGCAACCGAGGCCGAACAGGCCGGCGACGGCGGCGAAGGCGGAGGGCTCGGGGACGGCGGAGACGCCGTTGGACTGGATGTTGTCGAGCACGAGGTTGCCGTTCACGCGGGCGATGAGCGTCGCCTCGGCGTTGCCGTAGAACTCGGCGGGGAGATCGACGTTGAAGGCCTGGAATTCGCCGGTGGCGACGCTTGAGACCCCGAGGGAGCTGCCGTTGTAGAGCCACTCGATCGAGGCGCCGCCGCCGACCGCGTAGGCCGAGAACGTGAAGTTGAAGTCGTTGTTCTGGCTGTAGGAGGCGGGGCTGAAATCGGCGAAACCGACGGTGTTGACCACGAGAGCGATCTCGTTGTTCGCTCCGGAGATGAGATTCAGGCCGGCGTTGTTGTCGTCGCCGAGGAACATCTGGAGGCCGTTCACCATCTCGTGATTGATCGCGACGAGACCGCCGCGCTCGACGACGGCGATATCGCTGCCGCCCGAGAAGTCCCAGGCGTCGGAGCCGTGGGCGCCGTTCCAATAGATCACGCCGGTGCCCGCGGAGTAGGCCGCGGCGATGCCGTTGGCGACGTGGAAGGCGCCGCTGTCGGCGGTGCCCGGCGAGCTCGAGTTGGTGTAGTTGGAACCGATGAAGCCGACGGCGCCGCCGTCTTCACCGTTGGTGGAGGGGTAGCCGCCGCCGATGAACTGGCCGAAGTTGAAGCCGGCGATCAGCTGGACTTGGGAGAAGCCGGCCACGGGAGCGGCGGCGACGAGGAGGGCGAGGATGCTTTTTTTCATACGCGTGGAGATTCGAGGGGGCGGCCGCCAGTCGGACGGGCGGCCGCCGGTTGGATTGATCGGGCTTAGTCGACGAGCAGCTTGATGCCGTTGACGTTGGTCTTGTTCGCGGCGGTCCAGCCGGTGGTCCACAGGGTCGCGGCGTTCTGGTCGAACGCGCCCGTGTAGAGGGTGGAGGCGGCGGGAGCGGGAACGTAGGCGGGGACCTGCGTGCTGCCGGTGGCGAGCGTGCTGGGCGGGACCGCGGCGGGACCGGCGCCGGGGCGAGGGTTCAGGCCGCCGGTGGCGTAGGTGATGTTGAGCATGTCCGCGGAAGTGGTGCGGTTGTTGGTCGCGGGATAGAACACGGTGGCGGCGAGGCCGGTGTTGGAGCCGGGGTTGAACGAGGTGGAGGAGCCGCCGGCCGGCGTGGCGCTGAACGAGGTGGTGGCGGCGGTGAAGCCGTTGACCGTCACGTTGCGCACCTGGAGAGCTTGGTCGGCGTAGCGCTGCTGGACGTTGATCGAGCCGGTGCCGGCGTTGGTGTTGAACACCACGCCCTCGGCGATGGTGGTGCCGCTGTTGTTGGCGATGATCGAGTTCGCGAGCACGCCGCCGAAGCCGCGACGGAAGAACACGCCGGCCTGGACGCCGCCGCCGGCGGCGCCGCTCGTCTGCACGGTGGCGTTGTAGATGCGGTGATCCTGACGGGGGAGGCCGGAGGCGGTGATGGGATTGCCGCTCTCGTTGGCATCGTCGCCGTCGAGCTCCATGCCGCGCGGATCGGAGGAGGACACGAGCGTGACGCCGTCGACCACGAGGCCGTGGGCGACATAGACATACTGGGTGGTGCCGCGGTAGCCTTGGTCGGTGTCGAGGCCGTCGTCCTCGGCGCCGATGATGGAGAGGTAGCTGAGATCGACCGTGCCGCCGAAGATCTCGATGCCGTGGTCGGGCGAGCAGTAGGTTTCGATGTGGTCGATCGTCGTGCCCGTGGCGACGCCGCCGAGGGTGAGGCCGTTCAGCTCCTTGCCGTCGGCGATGGTGTAGCCGTTGTGGCGGATGGAGAGGTAGCGCAGGATGCCGGAGTTATCGAGGTCGTTCGCGCCTCCGTAGATGTTGAGCGAGGAGGAGTTTTGGCCTTCGAGATAGGCGTAGCCCTCGTCCTTCACGCCGTCGGCGGGAAGGGACACGTCGTAGGCGGCGTTGGTGGAGGCGTTGCCAAGCACGACGAGGCCGCCCCAGAGCCCGGAGTTGCGGGCGCCGGCGGAATTGACCGGAGGAAGCGGTGCGGTGGCGGGCGTGAGGTCGAGCCACATGGTGTCGCCGTCGGAAACGGTCCAGCGGTCCGGCACGCTGTCGGCGTCGGGGCCGTCGTAGGGAAGACCGTTGCGGGCGCCGCCGGCCTTGAGGCCGGCGTCGAGAGCGGCGGTGGTGAAGATGATCGGGCTGGCCGAGGTGCCGCGGGCCTGGATCTTGCCGTCGCGGGCGACGATCAGGGAGCCGGGGTCGGTGGCGCCGGTGGTGCTGATCGGCATGCCGCGGACGACCACGCCGGGCTCGATGTCGAGCGTGGCGCCGCCGGTGACGTAAATGACTCCCTGGAGGACGTAGGGGCTGTTGGCCACGGTCCACTGGGTGTTCGAAGTGATGTTGGAATTGACGAGGGTAGGAGCGGCGACGGCCGAACCTCCGGCGACAGCCATGAGGCTGAGGAGCTTAGAGATGCTGTGTTTCATGGATCTGGTTGTTGTCGGGTTTTGAAGCCGCGCCGCGGGGCGACGCGGGGAAAGTCAGAAGGTCGCGGAGACGGAGACGCTGTATTCGCGGCCCGCGCGGTATTCGTTGCGGATGATCGTGCCCGCGGTCTTCTCCGGATCGTAGATCGTGCCGCGCTTCGGATCCGTCAGGTTCTTGACCCCGAAGCGGAGCTTCCACCCCTCCGCGAGCCGCTGCGTAAGGAAGAAATCGATACGCTCGTGGGCGCGGGTGTAGAGGTCGTAGGACGACTCGCTCGTGCTGATGACGCCGCCGCCGGAGGCGTAAAGAACGTCGCCCACGTAGTTGGCCACCAGGGTGGCGGTGGTGCCCCAGCGTTCGTGGGTCCAGGCGAGGTCCACGTTCGCGAGATACTCGGGTTGGTCGTAGAGACGGCGGGAAATCGTCTCGCTCGGGCCGAGGTGGCCGTTGTTGCGCAGCTGGGCGACCACGGCGGGGTTTTCCTCCACCTCGGCGTCGATGTAGGAAACATTGCCGCCGACGCTGAAGCGGCGGAAGGCGTCGTCGATCACGCCGAGGCCGATCCGCGCCTCCACCTCGAAGCCGAGCATGTCGGCGGTGTTGGGATTGTTCACCCAGGTCTCGACCGACTGCCCGGAAAGCAGGCCGGGGAGGTAGACCTTCTCGATCGGACGCTCGATCCGCTTGGTGAAGACGCTGGCCGCGAGCATGGCGCCCTGCTCGCCGAACCACTCCGCGCGAAAGTCGAAGCTCTCGACATCGGAGGGCTCCAGGGCCGGGTTGCCGACCACGTAGTCGCCGGTGTCGAGACTGCGGTTGTAGTAGGGGCCGAGTTCGCGCAGCGAGGGCCGGCCGGCGGTTTGGGAAAAGTTGAACCGAAGGTTGGTGCGCGAGGTCGGGCTGTAGACGAGTCCGAGGGAGGGATACCATTGCCGCTTCTCGAAATCGACCTTCGTCACGTGCCGCGCGGCGGCGGCCGGATCGGACGCGTAAGCGGAGATGAATTCGGTGCCGAGAAGATCGGGCGCGATCACGTGGTAGAAGGCGCCGGTGGAAACGTTTTCCACCTGGTCCTGGCCCTCGCTGGCGATGGCGAACCGCTCGAAGCGGGCGCCTCCCTGCAACTGGAAATTCGCGGGCAGGGCGAAATCGGTGCCAAGGTAGGCCGCGTCGATGTTGCGCGACTGCACGGTGCGTTTGATCGAACCGGAGGAGTTGAGGTCGATCAGATCGTCGTAGATGTCGTCGAGCGTGCGATTCGCGCCGGTCTCGCGAGCGCCGGGCGTCGAGAGACCGCCATAGACGGTGTAGAGATCGGATTTTCCCTCGTAGGCGCGATCGGTGTCTTCGCGCGCCACGCCCCATTTGATCCTGGAGGGCTTTTCGGTGAGCAGATCGACCGGCAGAAGGAAGTCGTAGCGATCCGCGACCTGATTCTCGTCGGTGCGGCCCCAGAAGCGCTTGAGCGGCGCCTTGCCGGACGGAGTTATGCCGAAGCTGCCGGGCGCGAGGCCGAAGTTCTCGTCGCTGCCGACGGGATTGGCGGAGAGCTGTTCGTAATAGACCGCCTCGGTCGCGGCGGGCTCGTCCTGGTAGGTGACGGCGGACTGGACGGTCCACTTGAACTCGAGGTCGGAGAGAGCGGGGAACAGGTGTTCGCCCGCCACCTGGTTCACGCCGAGCGCGCGCTCCACGTAGCGCTGCGTGTCCTTGAATTTCTGCACCGCCTGGGGAACGAAGCCGTCGCTGTAGCTCGCGTCCTGCTCTCCCTGGTCGAAACCGACGACGTAGGTCTGACCGCCGCCTTCGTAGAGCTTGAGCCGGCCGACGTTGGCCTGCGCGGTGTCGACGCCGCTGCGGGTCCAGAACGAGGTGAGGCGCAAACGGTGCTCCGGATTGAGCTCAAACCCCACGCCGCCCAAGGCGCTCAGCGCCACCTCGCGCTCGGTCTCGGTGTAGTCGTAGGTGCCGCCATCGAGCTGGCTCGGAAGGCCCGTCCGATACTCGGAGGTCGCGGGAGAGCTCGCGTTTTCGAGGAGCAGGGTCTGCTTCCGGCCGCTGCGGGCACGGTTGGCCGTCTCGTAGCCGGCGGAAAGATTGACGCCGAGTTTCTTCGTGTCGCCCCAGGTGAAGGAGTCGCCGTAGCCGAGTCCGATTTTCTGGCTCGGCGGCAGCGCGGAGTCGCGACCGAGGGCGATGTCGCGCGGGGTGCTCCAAGAACGCGGGGAGTCGGCATCCACCGAGGAGGGATCGGCGACCGGGCGGGAACGCGAGCCGCGCGCAAGAAGGTCGTTGCGGTCGCGGGGCACGGAGTAGGATGGCCCTCCGTCCTCGAGCGCGTTGTCGTTCACCTTCATCCCGTAGGAAACGGTGATCTGCCGCTGATCGGGAAAGGACTTCGCGGCGAGGTCGATGCCGCCTCCGGCCGAGTCGGCCCAGTTCTGGGGCGCGAAAGTTTTCGCGACCACCAACGAATCAACCAGGGACGTGGGCAGGATATCGAGCTGCGGCGACTGCTTTTCCGGATCGGGGCTCGGCAGCTTCAAGCCGAAGAGCGTGGTGTTTATGTAGCGATCGCTCAGGCCGCGGATGACGGCGTATTGCCCGCCGACCACCGACACGCCAGGCACGCGAATGAGAGACTCGGCAATGTCGCCGGCACCGAACTTCGCGAACTCGTCCGCGGTGAGAAAATCGAGCGCGACGTCGGCCTTGAGACGCGTGTGCTGGAGATCGCCGGCGGACCCTTTCACGAGGTCGCCCTGCACCGTCAAGGCGTCGAGCATGAGGACCTCGTCGTCGGCAGATACCGGCGCGAGCTTCGACTCGGGCACGGCGGTCTCGCCCTCCTCCGCCACCGCGAGCGGCCCCTGGCTCTGCTCGCTGTAACCGGAACGGCGAAAGGTGAAGAGATGATCGCCGGCGGCGACCTCGGCCTTGAACTGGCCCATGAAGTCCGTCGTCACGCCGGTGGCTTGGCCGTCCACCAAAACCTCCACTCTGGCGAGAGGCAGGCTCGTCGTCGAATCGAGGACCTTGCCCGCGACCACTCCCGCGTCGGAAACCGAGGCGGAGACACAAACGAGAACAGCGGCGGAAGCGAAGGTGCGAATGAAGCGGGCGGACGTGCGGCGCATGAATAGGGGCCGCACGTCATCGGGAGCGTTTCGGACCCCGCAAAGGGAAAGTCCCCGAGAGCCCGAAGTATCACCCGCGCGTCACAGTCGTCACTTCGGCGTCACTCGACGACGCTCCAATCGCAAAGAAAACGCGCGTTCGCCAAGAAGGGCGGACGCGCGGAAGCGGATGATGAAATGAGGGAAATCGGCCTACAGCCCCAGCGCCTTCTGGCGATAGTGCTCGTCGGGGCGGCCGGCGATGCGCTCGACCTGTTCGGGCGTGAGGAACACGGGCTCGGCCCCGCCCGACGCCGCGGCGGCGCCGACGTAGATCTCGGCGGCCTTCACCGCCATGAGGGTCGCGGCAAGAACCGCCTCGGGGGTGACGCCGAGGGCGATAAGGCCATGGTTCTCGAGCAGGATCACGCGCGGCGGGCGGGCGAGGCGTTTGATGTAGTCCTCCACCGCCGTCTTGATCGCCTGCGAGAGTTTCAAACCGGGATCGGTGTAGGGCACGAAGACGCTCTCCACGCCGCAGCACACTATCTCGTCGGGAAAGAGACGGCGCCGCGCGAAAGTCCGCGCGTGCTTCGAGCAGAGCAGCTGGTTGACCGCGATCGGGTGCGTGTGGCCGACATAGTTCACGCCGGGCAGCGTGAGCAAGTAGGCGTGGAAAATGGCCTCGACCGAGGGCTTTCTCATCTCGGTCGAAACGCGCGCGGCGAAAAGCGCCTCGTCGACCGCAGCGTCGCTCATGCTCGCGGCGCCGAGCAGCGGCACGAGTTTGTCGAAGCGACAGGTCGCGGTGCCGGCGGCGGAGAGCGTGGCGAGATTCGAGCCGGAGGCCTTCACCGTGAAGATCTCGGCGTCGTGCCGCATCGAGGTGTTGCCCTCGCCGAGGATGGCGAGCCGCCGCTCTTCGCGGCCTAGCTGGTGGGAGAGATTGAGAAGTGGATCGAGAGGCATGGGTTAGTTCGCGGCGTTAGTTTTTAGCCACAGAGAACACAGAGCGCAGACACAGAGGACACAGAGTTCAGACTTCAGAATTTTGAGATCCGAACGGTTCGGCTCTGTGAACTCTGTGTCCGAGCTCTGTGCCCTCTGTGACCTAGGTCGAGTTCGTGAAATCAGAACGCCTTGCCGTCGGCCTTGGTGCCGCAGAGCGAGACCTCGATGCCGAGCTCGGCGGCGAGCGCGGCCTTGGTGTAGAGCGCGAGATCCGCCTCCTTGGCGCTGTTGGCGTAGGCGACCTGGATGTGGTTGCTCTTGTGGCGGGCCATCATCTGGTCGCGCGTCACGCCGTAGGTCACGGCGTGCATGATCGGCCACTGGTAGGTAGTTTCTTTCCAACGACGCTCGGTCTCTTCCTGCGGCAGGCTGATGACCTTGGCGCGGCCGAGGTCCATCTTGAGCTTGCCGTTCTCGACGAAGACGCGGCTCCAGACGATCTCGCCGGTCTTGGCGATGCCGCGAAGCGTGCCGCCGCCGAGCTTGAAATACATCGAGGGCTGGCGATGCGAGTCCGAGCCGGCCCAGCCATCGATGTGATGGTCGGCGGGAGCGCTGCCGGAAATGAGGAACACCCAGACATACTCGTCGGTGGTGCCGGACTTGTCCCAATCGCCCCAGCGAAGATCATGGAGAGTATTGGCGCGCGGCTGGCCGAGGGCCTTGTGCACGCGGTCGGTGAAGAGGCCGTCGAGGCCGGCGCATTCGTCGACCTCGTTGAAGTGCGGGATCGGCTCGCCGCCACGGATGACGGAACCATCCGCGCGCTTCACCGGCGGACGCTCGGTGGAGTTGAGCGTGCCCTCGACGAGATCGGAGGCGGGCAGGAGATCCTTGAGACCCTGCTGGTATTGAATGCCGATCGTCTCGCAGCCGAACTCTTCGGCGATGCGCACGGCAGCGATGTACGTCTTGCACTGCCAGAGCACCTGCGCCTCGGTCAGGTCCGTTTCCTCGTTTTTGCCGAGGTGAAATTTCAAGCCCTTGTCCTTGTACCACCGATACACCGCCTTCGCTTCGGCGTCGCTGACCTGGGTGGCGGCGTAATATAGCGCCGACTGCGA
>CBIHRE010000071.1:0-13859 GCA_966212385.1 uncultured Akkermansia sp.
CGTCTGGGGCGGCACCTGGGGCGGCGCCGCCGCCAAGGGGCTCACCGGCGGCCGCCTCGCCGGCTCCGGCACCGTCGCCCAGCCCGTCACCCTCCGCTACCGCGGCGCCCTCACCCCCGGCGCCGGCATGAACGCCGCCGGCACGCTCTCCCTCGGCGCCGGCCTCTCCGCCCGCGACGGCTCCGTTCTCGCCTTCGACCTCTCCGACGATCCCTCCGGCACCTCATCCGCCAACGACCGCCTCGCCATCACGGGCAATCTCTCCCTCGCCGGCGCGGTTTCCATCGTGGTCAATCCCCTCTCGGGTCGCCTCGCGCCCGGCACCTACACGCTCGCCACCTACACCGGCTCGCTCACCGGCTCCGCCTCCAACCTTTCCGTCATCGTTCCCGAGGGCACGCCCTACTCCGTCGCCGTCGGCTCCGGCGCCCTCACCCTCACCATCCCCGTCACCCGCTCCGCCGACACCGTCACCTGGACCGGCGCTGTCTCCGGCGCCTGGGACCTCGCCAGCAGCCCCAACTGGACGCTCGACGGCTCCTCCACCGTCTTCATCTCCGGCGACTCCGTCGTCCTCGATGACACCGGCGCCGCCCGCCCCTCCCTCACGCTCGGCGCTCCCCTCCCTGTCGCCGGCGTCAGCGTCTCCGGCTCCGCCAACTACACCCTCTCCGGCTCAGGCTCCATCGCCGGCTCCGGCGGCCTCACCAAGACCGGCACCGGCACCCTCACGCTCAACACCGCCAACTCCTTCACCGGCCCCGTCTCCATCCGCGGCGGCGCCGTCGCCGTCTCCTCCCTCGGCGACGCCGAGTTGCCAGGCTCCCTCGGCTCCTCCACCGCCGACGCCGCCAACCTCCTCATCGACGGCGGCACCCTCCGCCTCGTCGGCCCGCAGACCAACACCAACCGCAGCCTCACCCTCGGCTCTTCCGGCGGCGCCATCGAGATCACCTCCGCCAACAGCTCCATCCAGATCAGCGGTTCCATCGGCGGCGCCGGCACGCTCACCAAATCCGGCCCCGGCACGCTCCTCCTCGCCGCCGCCAACACCTACTCCGGCGGCACCGTCATCGACGGCGGCAAGATCTACCTCGCCGGCTCCGCCGCCAACGAGGGCGGCCTCGGCTCCGGCGACATCACCATCAACAACGGCACCCTCTCCATGGCCGACGTGCAAAACAACGACGTCGCCGCCTGGAATCTCATCGTGCCCGCCGGCGCCACCGCCCGCCTCGACGCCGACGGCCGCTGCGGCCTCACCGGCACCCTCAGCGGCTCCGGCAACCTCACCTATTACTCGCCCTACATCCGCTCCGACCTCCGCGGAAACTGGTCCGCCTTCACCGGCCGCATTCTCCATATCGGCGGAGATTTCCGCATCGGAAACTCCAACGGCTACGCCAACGCCGCCCTCGACCTCGCGGCCAACACCACCGCCTACTACACGCCCACGACCGGCTCCTCCGGCACCACCGTCGCCATCGGCGAACTCTCCGGCACCGCCGCCACCGCCAGCCTCACCGGCGGCCCCACCTCCGGCCGCACCCTCGCCTGGCAGATCGGCGCGCGAAACACGAACTCCACCTTCGCCGGCGCCATCAAGAACGCCGTCAGCACCACCGCCCTCACCAAGGTCGGCTCCGGCTCCCTCACCCTCACCGGCGCCAACACCTACACCGGCGCCACCGCCGTCTCCGCCGGCAAACTCGTCCTCGCCGGCGGCTCCCTGACCAGCGCCAACATCACCGTCTCCTCCGGCGCCGGATTCGGCGGCAACGGCACCGTGACCGGCAACGTCACCTTCAACACCGGCTCGGTCCTCCTCGCCAACCCCGCCGGCCCGCTCGCCATCACCGGCAACCTCACCTTCTCCGGCGCCGTCACCGTCTCCCCCGCCCCCGGCGCCACCCTCGCCGCCGGCACCTACACGCTCTACACCTACACCGGCACCCTCACCGGCTCGCCCACCTTCACCTGGAGCGGCCCCGGCTACCTCGCCACCTTCAACACCGCCACCGCCGGCCAAGTCACCTACACGCTCTCCGCCGACACCGGCCGCGCCATCTCCACGCTCACCTGGACCGGGGCCGCCTCCTCCGCTTGGGACGCCTCCGTGGTCAACTGGACCTACTCCGGCGGCTCCACCGCCTTCAAGGACGGCGACAGCGTCCTCCTCAACGACGGCGCCACCGCCACCTCGCTCGCCTTGAGCGGCTCCCTCCGCCCCGCCCTCGTCACCGTCGACTCGACCAAAAACTACACCCTCTCTGGCTCGGGCTCCCTCGCCGGCGACGCCAGCCTCGTCAAGTCCGGCTCCGGCACCCTCACCCTCTCCACCGCCAACACCCACCTCGGCGGCGTCACCCTCGACGCCGGCACCCTCGTTCTCGGCAACACCTCCGCCCTCGGCGCCGGCACGATCACCCTCAACGGCGGCACGCTCGACACCGGCGCGCTCGCAATCTCGAACCTCATCACCGTCGCCGCCAACGCCACCATCGCCGGCGGCAGCTCCGGCGGCACCCAGGGCCTCACCGGCACCCTCGCCGGCTCCGCCGAAAACCTCACGCTCACGACCACCACCGTCTTCGACCTCGAAGGCAACGTCACGCCGTTCTCCGGCCGCATCTCCCTCGGCGGCACCGGCACCTTCCGCCTCAACGGCAGCGCCGGTTCCGCCTTCGCCGAATGGAACCTCGGAGCCCGCACCCTCGAGGGCCGCAGCGGCTCCTCCTTCGCCCTCGGCAACCTCGTCGGCGCGAGCGGCTCCGTCCTCACCAACAGCACGAGCAACAGCGGCAACGTCACCTACACCGTCGGCGCCCTCGGCCGCGACGGCCTCTACGCCGGCGTCGTCACCAACGGCAACTCCACCCGCACCACCGCGCTCACGAAGGTCGGCGCCGGCACGCTCACCCTCTCCGGCAACAACACCTACACCGGCGCCACCACCGTCTCCGCCGGCACGCTCCTCGTCACCGGATCCCTCGCCAACAGCACCGTCACCGTCGCCGCCGGCGCGACCCTCGGCGGCACCGGCACCCTCGCCGGCAATCTCACCTTGGACACCGGCGCCCGCCTCGCCCTCGGCGTGGGCGCCTCCGCCACCAAGGGCCCCTCCGTCTCCGGCGTCAGCACGCTCACCGGCAACGTCACCGTCGTCCCCGCCCTCCTCGGCGGTGCGCTCGCGCCCGGCACGTATTCGCTCCTTACCTACGCCGGCACCCTCGCCGGCTCCCCGGTCTTTACCTGGCTCGACACCACCGGCTCCGGCTACGCCGCTTCCTTCGACAGCTCCGTCGTCGGCGTCGTGAAGATCACCCTCGTCGCCCCGCCCGCCGCCCCCGCCGGCCTCTCCGTCACCGCCGACAACGCTCGCGTCGACCTCTCCTGGCCCGCCGTCTCTGGCGCCGCGAGCTACACCGTGCTCCGCTCCTCCACCAGCGGCTCCGGCCACGTCGCCATCGCCTCCGGCCTGACCACGACCGCCTACGCCGACACCGGCCTCGTCAACAACACCGCCTATTACTACGTCGTCTCGGCCGCCAACCTCGCCGGCGTCAGCGCGTATTCACCTCAAGCCTCCGCCACCCCGCGCCTCCCCGGCCCCGCCAACCTCGTCGCCAACGCCGGCAACGCCCAGGTCTCGCTCTCCTGGTCCACCGCCGCCGGCGCCACCGGCTACCGCGTGCTCCGTTCCACCGTCTCCGGCTCCGCTTACGTCACCGTCGCCGACGGCCTCAGCTCGACCACCTACGCCGACACCGGCCTCGTCAACGGCAGCACCTATTACTACGTCGTCGCCGCCACCGACGCCGGCGGTCCCGGCCTCCTCTCCGCCGAAGTTTCCGCCACTCCGGTCCAGCCGCTCAGCGCCCTCGAGAACTGGCGCCTCGCCTACTTCGGCACCAACGAGGCCATCGACGACGCCGCGAACGACGCCGACCCCGACGCCGACGGCTCCGCCAACCTCCTCGAATACGCCCTCGGCACCGATCCCACCGTCGCCACCGCGCCCGCCTACCACGTTCAGATCTCCGGCGGCGTGCTCCAACTCGCGTTCACCCTCGTCGCCGACGTGTCGCTCACCTACACCGTGCAGAGCTCGACCGACCTCGTCGCCTGGACCGACCTCTGGACCAGCACCGGCGCGCAAAACGTCGCCGGCCCCGTCACCGTGTCCGACACCGCCGCGTTCTCGACCTTCTCCCGCCGCTTCCTCCGCCTCCGCGTCGGCATCGCCGCCCCCTGATCTTCCCCATGCATCGCCCGCGACTTCTTGCCTTCGTCGCCACGCTCGCCCTCGCCGGTTCCGCCGCCTGCGCCGCGGAACCGGCCCCGCCCGCCGCCCGCATCGCCAGATTCGCCGGCGACCGCGCCGCCGCCCTCACCTACACCTTCGACGATGGCCTCCGCGACCAATACACGCTCGCCGTGCCCATGCTCAACGAGGTCGGCCTCAAGGGCACCTTCTTCGTCATCCCCGGCAAAATCTCCGAAACCGTCGAGGACGCCGAAAAACGCAAAAACGACAAACGCGCCTGGGGCACCATCACCTGGGACGAGTTGAAGGAAATGGCCGGCCAAGGCCACGAGATCGCCAGCCATACCTGGACCCACCCCGGCCTCGCCAAACTCCCGCCCGAGGAGGTCGACGCCCAGTTTTCCAAGGCCGCCGACGCCATCCTCGCGCACATAGGAAAACCCGCGCTCACCCTCGCCTTTCCCTTCAATCAATCCACGCCGGAGATCGAGGCTACCGCGCTCAAACACCACGTCGCCTTCCGCGATTCCCAACTCGGCATCGGCGGCAAGACCACCGCCGAATCCCTCGACGCCTGGGCCGACAAACAGGTCCGCGCCCGCGCCTGGGGTGTCGCCATGTTTCACGCCATCGGCAGCGGCTACGCCGCCTTGTCCGATCCCGAGATTTTTCGCGTCCACCTCCGCCGCATAAAGGCCCGCGAGTCCGAGCTCTGGGTCGACACCTTCGCCAATGTCGTCCGCTACGTGAAAGAACGCGACGACGCCAAACTCGTCGTCACCGACGCCTCCCCCGGCCGCCTCGTCTGCATGCTCACGAGCGATCTCCCCTCCGCCACCTACGACGCCCCGCTCACCCTCGTCTTCGAGATCTCCGGAGCAAAAACCGTCCGCGCCGACCGCGCCGGCCGCGAACTGTCCACACGCGTCCTCCCCGCCTCGATCCAGATCGACGTCGCCCCGTCCACCGAACCGATTACCCTCGTCTGGCAATAACCGCCATGCCCGCCCCGCGCCTCTTCTTCGCGTTCATCGCCTTCTTTGTTTTCCCCTGGGCCCGCGCCCAGCCGCCCGGCGCCGCCACGCCGCCGACAAAGGAAAACCTCCACATCTACCTCCTCATGGGCCAGTCCAACATGGCCGGCCGCGGCGCGCTCGACTCCTCACCTCCCGTCGAGAACCCGCGCATCCTCGCCCTCTCGCCCGAAGGCGCTTGGGTGCCCGCGCGCGATCCCCTCCACGTCAAAATCGGCCGCGCCGAGCCCGGTGTCGGCCCCGGCCTGTCCTTCGCCCTCGCCATGCTCGCCTCCGATCCGGAGGCCGTCATCGGCCTCGTCCCCTGCGCCGTCGGCGGCTCTCCGCTCAAACGTTGGGTGAAGGGCGGCGATCTCTATCAACAAGCCCTCGCCCGCGCCCAGACCGCCGCCGCGACCGGCACCTTGGACGGCGTCCTCTGGCACCAGGGCGAAACCGATTCCGACAAACAGGACGCCGCCGAAACCTACGAAGCCCGGCTCGTGCAGATGTTCTCCGACCTCCGCCAGGACCTCGGCCGCCCCGATCTGCCCATCGTCGTCGGCCAACTCGGCGAATTCGTCGCCAAGGAAAAACACCCCTTCGTCGACGTCGTCCGCGCCGCCATCGCCCGAATCCCCGTCTCCGTCCCGCGCACCGCCTTCGCCGACTCCGCCGGCCTCGGCCATAAGGGTGACGCGCTACGCCGCCGCCATGCAGGCCCTGCAAGCCCCGCTTCCGACCGCGATTTTCAAAAACCTCGCCGCCGGCCAAAAGCAGACCGTCGTCGTCTACGGCACCAGCCTCACCATCAACGGCGCCTGGACCAAGTCGCTCGGCGAGTATTGGGAGAAACACTACCCCGGCCAAGTCGCCTTCACGAACGCCGCCAAGGCCGGCATGCACTCGGACTGGGGCGTGGAAACCCTCGCCGAACGCGTCCTCTCGAAAAACCCCGACCTCGTGTTCCTCGAGTTCGCCGTCAACGACGCCAGCACCAAGAATCAGGTCTCGCTGGAAAAATCCGTCGCCAACCTCGACGCGATGGTGCAGACCCTCCGGAAACAAAATCCGAAGGTCGAAATCGTCCTTCAGACCATGAACCCCGCGTGGGATTCACCTCGCGTTCCCGAAAAGACATACGGCTCCGACCGCCCGCAGCTCGAGGTCTACTACGACGGCTACCGCGCCTACGCGCGCAGCCATGGTCTCCCGCTCGTGGACAACTACCCCGCCTGGTCCAAGATCCTTCGGGAAGACGCCGAGCGCTTCCACGAGATGGTGCCCGACGGCATACACCCGAGCAGCACCTCCAGCATCGCCGTCACCTGGCCCGCCGTCGAAGCCCTGCTCGAGCGCGCCCGCGCCGCCGCGGCCAAGTGAACCCGGTAGCCAATCACATTTATACTTCTGATCCCAAGGTGGGCGGGCGCGTCCCTGCGCCCGCTGCCTGAGTGGATCGAACCACGGGCGGAGGAACAGGGGACCCGCCCGGCCACCTAAAATTTCGAGGCAATCAGCGCTCCGATATAACAACCGCCCGGCCCTAGGCTCTGCGCCGTGCGCACCCGGCGGTTTACGATAAGCGCCGCTTCCGGTTGGCAGCCCGTTCGCCACATCGCCACAGTGCCACGATGCCCCTTCGCCCCACCCCCGGCCCGGGAGCGCGGCTCCTGCCCGCCCTCTTCGCGTTCGCTGCTTTCGTCTGCGTCCCCGCCTTCGCCCCCTTCGTCCGCGCCCAATCCGCCGCCGAACCCGTCCCCTTGGAAACCAGCGAAGTCGCACCCGCCCGCTCGGAGAAACGCGGCGAGATCCTCTTCCTCGATTTCGGCAAAGCCGCCTTCGGAAACCTCCTGCTTGAGTTGCCCGCCGATCCCGCCGCCTCCGCCACCCTCCAAATCCGTCTCGGAGAAAAACTCGGCCCCGACGGCTCGATCGACCGTCGCCCCCCGGGCAGCGTCAACTACCGCGAGTTCACCCTCTCGCTCCAACCCGGCCAACGGCGCTACCAACCGACGATCCCCTCGAAGCCCGCTCACCTCGGCCGCGCGCCCGTGAAGATGCCCGCGCAGATCGGCGAGGTTACGCCCTTTCGCTACGCCGAGATCGAGGGCGCGCCGCCCGTCGTCGACGCCGCCGCCTTTCGCCAACTCTTCGTCCACGCCTCTTTCGACGACCGCGCTGCGCGCTTCGAATGCTCCGACGCCGCGCTCAACGCCGTCTGGGAGCTCTGCCGTCACACCATGAAGGCCACCACCGCCTTCGGCGTCTACATCGACGGCGAGCGCGAGCGCATCCCCTACGAGGCCGACGCCTACATCAACCAGCTCTCCCACTACGCCTGCGACCTCGATCCCCGCGTCGGCCGCGCCACCTTCGCCCACCTCCTCGCGCACCCCACCTGGCCGACCGAGTGGAGCCTTCACATGCCCATGATCGCCGCCGCCGATTACCGCGCGACCGGCGAAGCCGCCCTCGCCGCCGCCCACTGGGATGCGTTGAAAAGAAAACTGCTCCGCGAAAAGACGCGCCCCGACGGCCTTCTCCGCGCGACCGCCATCGTCGACTGGCCCGGCGGCGAGCGCGACGGCTACAACGACGGCAAACCCGCCCCCGGCGACCGCCGCCAGATCGGCCCCGAGATCAACACCGTCGCCAACGCCTTTTATTACCACGCTCTCCGCGAGACCTCCCTGCTCGCCCGCGCGCTTGGCAAAGACGACGAGGCCGCCGAACTCGAATCCGCCGCCTCCCGCGTCCAAGAGGCCTTCAATCGCCTATTCTTCGACCCGGCCCGCGGCGTCTACCTCGACGGCGAAGGCGCCACCCACGCCTCGCTGCACGCGAACATGTTCCCGCTCGCCTTCGGCCTCGTGCCGGTGGACCGGATCAACTCCGTCGCCGACCTCGTGCAATCCCGCGGCATGGCCTGCAGCGTCTACGGCGCGCAATACCTGCTCGAAGCCCTCTTCCTCGCCGACCGCGCCGACGCCGCCGTGTCGCTCATGACCGCGCGCGGCAAACGCGGCTGGTGGCACATGATCGAGCTCGGCTCGACCATGACGCTCGAGGCATGGGACGCCGACTTTAAGCGCAACCTCACCTGGAACCACGCCTGGGGCGCCGCGCCCGCCAACATCGTCTCCCGCTTCGTCCTCGGCGTCCGCCCCCTTCGCCCCGGCTACGGCGAGACCCTGATCGCGCCGCGCCTCGGCGGTTTGAAATGGGCCCGCGGCCAGGTCCCGACGCCGCTCGGCCCCGTCGGAGTCGACGCCGAGGACGACGGGGCTTTCAAACTCTCGCTCTCTCTTCCGCCCTCCCTCAAGGCCCGCGTCGAGTTGCCGCGGCGCGAACGCGGCGAAGTTCTCCTCGACGGCAAGCCCGTCGCCGCGACCGCCCTCGGGCAAAATTGGAGCCTTGAACTAACCTCGCCCGGCCCGCATCGGCTCGAGTCCCGCTAGCTCGCCGAGCCAACGCGTCGGTCGCTTCAAGCTTCAATACGCCACCGCCGGCTCCCGCGCTGGAGAAGCGGGTTCGGCACGCGCGATTGCCGCCGGCGCCGCCGACGGATGCGTCAACGGCACCCGGGGGTCCGCCGGCTCGCCGAAGACCGGCCAGCCTCGCGCATCCCACGTGAAAGGCTGCGCGCGCACCTCGCGGTCGCCCCAGCCGTCGCGGGTCAGCGTTTTGGCGTGATACACCAGCCAGTCTTCGCGTCCGTCGGGCGACCGCACGAAATCGCAATGCCCCACGCCCCAACCAAAGGCGTTTCGCGCAAAGACCTGTCCCGCCGGGCGCCAGCTCTCCGCGCGCAGCGGATCGGCGCCCTCCAGCACGAGCATGCCTAGACAGTAATCCGCGGTCCACGAACCGCTCGCCGAGTAGATCAAAAACGTCTTCCCGCCGCGCCGCAGAATCTGCGGCCCCTCGCAAATCGGCATCGCGCGCCGTTCCCAGGGCTGGTCCGGCTGCTTGATCAGCACGCGCGGCCCGGCAAGTTCGGTCGGGCTCTTCATCGGCGCGATGTAGAGGTTTTGCCGCCCGTCCGTTTTTCCCGGCCAGCCCGACCAGATGAAATAACGCCGCCCGCCATCGAGCGTCAGCACGGTGCCGTCGATCGCCCAGCCGCTGGTATCGAGCACGCCGGCCAGCCGGTAGGGCCCCGCCGCGTCCTCCGTTTCGGCCACCAGCACGCCCATCCGATGCTTCGCGTTGTCGCCGTCATCGGCGGCGACATAGATGTGCGGCCGACCATCGAGGATGTGCAGCTCCGGCGCCCAGATATTTTTCGACATCGGCCCGCGCGCCTCCGGCGCCCAGACCCGGCGCGCCGGCGCGTCCGCCAGCCCCGCCAGATCCGTCGCGACGCGCAGGAACACGCCGCGCGCCGACGACTCGCAATAGTAGTAGTGCCCGTCATGATACGTCACCTGCGGGTCCTGCGCCGGCGGACGGAGCAACGGATTCCGAATGGAGCCAAAGCCGCCGGCGGCGGATTCGGTCGAGCTGTTCGATTGGGCGGGCGCGATCAAGGCGGCGCCGCCAAGGCCAAGAGAGATCATAACAAGGAGGAGGAATCCCCGGGCCCGCCGCCGACCGATTTCGCCGAGGCATTGGACAGGAGAGCGCATGGTGGACGCATCCGGGGTTTTCCGGTGGCTTGCCACACGGAATTTACCCCTAAAAAACGATACCCACACCCGCTGCGCAGGCGTATCTTCCTAGGAGGATTTTCTGCGGTAATATCCAGCGCCCTGCATGCAAGCTCGGCTCGACCTCGCGCCGCTTGCGGTTCAGGTAGATAGGTCGGCCATGAATCTACGCCTTTCGTTCGCCCTCCTTGCCTTGGCATCCCCGCTCTCCGCCGCCACCGACGCAGCCTGCGTCACCTGCGACTGCGAAAAGGCTCCCGCCCCTGCAGCCAACGCCGCGAGTCTCTCGGCCACCGCCACCCCGTCCACGGCGCCCGAAGCGCCGCGCGGGCACCCGCTCAAGGGCGTTATCGTCGCGGTCGTCGCGGAAAAGTCCGCCCTGCTCGTGAAACACGAGGAAATCCCCGACGTGATGGACGCGATGACCATGCTCCTGAAAGTCGACGCCGCCACGCTCGCCGCCGCGAAAAAAGACCAGGCCATCACCGCCCGCTTGGTCAAGAAGGCCGACGGCTGGTGGCTCCAGGACGTGAAAATCGCCGAAACCGTGAAATAAAACCCCATCTGCCGTTACTAACTCCTCGAACTCCATCCAACCCATGCTCCTCCCCCGCCGCCCCCTCGCCTTGGCCGCCCTCGCGCTTACGCTGTGCCTTGGCTCGCTTCACGCCGCCGACGAAAAACTTCCACTCCTCCGCGGCGTCCTGCTCGACGGCTCGGGCGACCTATTCTGTCTCGCCGACCTCACCGGCGCCGCCACTTGGACGAAGATCGGCCAGACCTACGACGGCTGGAAGCTCGAGTCCTTCGACAAAGACAAACAGGTCCTCGTCCTTAGCCGCTCCGGCGTCACCCGCGAGGTCGCCCTCGAAAGCTCCCGCATAAAAGCCCAGGAGCTCGGCGCCACCGTCGCCGACGCCAATGCCCTCCTCGAGAAAATGCGCTTCGAGGACATGATCTCCAAGAGCATCGAGGCGCAGCAAAAAGCCATGGCCAAGGCCATGGGCCAGATGGGCGGCCGCAACATGTCCGACTCCGAAAAAGCGGCGATGAGCGACATCCAGACCAAGGCCATGAAGATCATGCTCGACGAGATGGATCTGCCCGGCATGCGGCAGGACATGGCCAAAGCCATGGCCGAGATCTACACCGCCGACGAGCTCCGCGCGCAGAGCGCCTTCTACTCCACGCCCGCCGGCCAGGCCACGCTGGACAAGCAGCCCCAGCTCCAGAGCCGCATCACCGAGCTCATGATGCCGCGCATGATGAAGGCCATGCCCAAGATCCAGGCCATGACCCGCGAGGCTATGCAAGCCGAGCGCGAGAAGAACAAACCCGCACCCACCCCCGCCCCGGCGGCTAATCCTTGAGCGGTTTCGCCGCTTCCGCAGGCGTAGGTGGATAGCCCGCGCCCAGCTCCACATCGTCCTCCGCCCGATAAATCGCCTGCCCGGCGGCATCGTAGCGGAGGACGCGCCATTTACCGCTCGGCTGTTTGGCCACCTCGATCTGCCCCGGCCCGTCGCCGACGCCGATCGACCAGCCATTGGGTTTGAAATAACGCTCCAATTCCGCCGCGAGCTTCGCGTTCACCCGCAGCGCATCGGTTTCCTCTCGATCCGTTTCCATGAGAACAAGCAGGGCCGCCTGATCGGCTTGTCGCAGATCATACCAAGGGATTCCGCCCTTGCTCTCTCGCACCGCCACGCTCGGCAAGATCCAAGCCACAGCGCAGGCCGTCGCCACGCCACCCGCCAGCCACGGCAAACTCCGACGCAAGGGCGGACGACGCCCGTCGTGCATAAAACCGAGGACGACCATCGCGACCAGAGCGACGCCGATGCCCGCTGCGCCACCCGATTGCCAGGCCGCCTCCCGCGCGTAGGCGACCAAGCCCTTCGTCGAGCTCGCGCCCGCCTCCCAACGTAGCACCAGGTCCGCCTGCATCTCCGCCGGCGACAGCTTCCCCCGCAGGTGCGTCACCACCGCTGCGCCCTCCGCCAAGCGCCGAAGCTGCGGGTGCGTGACCACGCGGGCGTCATCCGGTTGGCCGGCGCCACGACGATGTCGCGCGTTCGCGTCGGGATCCCGGAACTCCACCGGCCCCCATGCCCGGGATTCCAAACCATCCGTCGCCGCGCGCTCCGGGCCGAAGACGAAAAGCTCCACTTCCAACGGGCCGCTCGCCCCGGCGCCCGTGAAACGCATTGGATAAATCGGCTTTTCGCTCGGAAACCGAAACACCAGCGGGGCCGGCACGCTCTTCCCGCGCTCCGCGAAATCGCGCCTTACCCGGCTCGCCGCGAACCAGCCTCCCGCCGCCGCATGGCGCTCCGCCTCCACTCGCGCCGCCTCGGGCAAAGCAAAGCCGTTGTCGGCCAGCCAGCGCGCCACGCTCGCGCCTTCACGCCCGGAAAGCAGCGTCACGTCAAAATCGCCGACCACGCGGCGCTCCAGCACCAACCCGGCCGCCTCCGGCCCCGCCTCGGGACCAAAGCCCCTCACCTTACCCATGGTCGGCATCAGCAGTCCCAAACCCAAGAGCCCGATGATGACGATGAGCAGATGGGAGAAGAGCGACGCCTCTTTCTTGATCACGCCCCAACCCAAGAAGCAGGCAGCCACCATGCCCATCAGAGGGAACAGGAGCCCCAATCCGAAAAGCGCCCCAAAAATCGAGCCGACCATCACTCCCGCGCCGGCCACCACCGCCACGCGCAAGCCCCAGCCGATGCGCCGCCAGCCGGCGAGAGCCGCCGCGACCACCACCAAACCGAAGAAGACGATCCACAGCCACAACTCCTTCACCGCCGGCCGCACCACCGGCAGCATCAGCGCCGCCACCGAGGGCAGCGTGCCGCGCGTCGCCGCCTCGACCTCGGGCTTGGCCGGCAACGGCACCACCCACGCGAAATCCGTCCCCTCGCCCACGAAGCTCGACTCGATGACGAGCGTTTCCACGCCGTCCTTCCACGCCAGCAACGCGCGCTGATCCGGCATCTCGATCTCCTGAGCGACCAGCACCGGCGGCAGCACCTTGCCATCCGCGCGCGCCTCGACGCCTGCGGCCGCCACGAGCAAGACCGCGCCGAAAAGGAAACTCCGCCATCCCTTGATAAGCCGCATGATGCGCATGGGAACGCATCAGGCAGGCGCGGCGGCGCTTGGCCACTCCGTTCTTGGCCTTGAGCTCATTTCACGAGGAGCCCGCAGCCGTCGCGCCCGGATCTTCCGCCGTCGCGCAAGACATCCCGCCTGCTCCCGCGCGCCTTGGGCCTTGGTCTTTTGGTGGACGGGCGCGTCCCGCGCCCGTGCCTTGGATGCCTGTTTCCCACACGGCGTGCGCGGGGACGCGCCCGCCCACCTGGTTGCCGCCGCTCAGCCCACCGCCGTCACCTCGCCGGCGAGGCAGGCCTCGGCGTAGGCCTTGATGCGGCGGCGCAGGTTCGCGAGGGCGTTGCTGCGGTTGGCCGAAAGCACCTGCGTGAGCCCCGCCTCGGCGAGGAAGTCCGGCTCGGTCGCCACGATGTCGGCGGGCGTCTCGCCGGAGTAAAAGCCGCAGAGCACGGCGGCGATGCCCTTCGAGATCATCGCGTCGGCGTCCATCTGGAACCAGCAGCGGCCGTCGCGAAACTCCGGATACAGCCAGAGCCGCGACACGCAGCCGGGCAGCAGGCGGGCGTCGGTCTTCAACGCCGCGTCGAGCGGCTTCCACTTCTTCGCCTTGTCGATCAGATACATGAAGCGCTCCTCCGCGTCGGGCAGCGTGATCAGGTCGTCGAGCAGGGCTTGGCGTTTCTCGGGCAGGCTCATCGAAAAAGTAAAACCCGACACCCATCCCCATCCGCGCTCCGCCCGCCAGCCCGCATTCCCCGCCTCCGCTTCCGGTTTCGAAAGTCCCCGCGCCCGGCGGCATCCCGCCGCAAG
>CBIHRE010000072.1:0-13741 GCA_966212385.1 uncultured Akkermansia sp.
GAACGGAGGCGGGGGCGACGGGACGCCCGTGTCGTGCGGCGAGCAGTTCCAGCCTGCGTTTGATCTGCACGATCTGCTTGGTGGCGCTGCAAACGAAGCCGAGAAGCGTCTCACCGAAAGGCTGGCGGAGGATTCGCAGGCCGGGGCAGGCGGCGAGACAGGCCGCGAGATGGGCATCGCTTCTCCAAGGCAAGGCGTCCTCGTCCGCGGGCGGGCCCGCGAGGTAGCGGCCGGCCGCGAGCGCGGCGCCCGACGGATCGGCGTAACCGGGAGCGGAAAATTCCAAGGCGCCATCATCGGGGCGCAGGCGAAGACGCAGATGGTGCGAGCTCCAGCCCCCTTCGAAGCTTCCGTCGGGCAAGCGGTTCCAGCGAAAGGACTGCCCGCCGTCCAACCACTCCGCCAAGACGGCTGGAGATATCGGACGGCCGCGCGGAAGCGCAGGGAGAGGAGACCAAGGGTGCCAGGCAGCGGACGGCATGCGCGGCAAAATCGCGCGGAGCCGGAACGCAGGCAAATATTCAAGCGGGGGCGCGAACCGGGTTCGAAAAATGAAGACCTTGCGAAGCCCGACTACACACGAGGCGGTGGCATTGTAGTCGCCGGTGTGGTATCCTCCGGGCGTGGTCGGAAGACCACGAAGTCAGAAAGTCAGAAAAGTCAGCAAGTCAGTCAGGTTAGGTTAGGAAAAACAGAGATCAGTGATCGAAATTACTCCGCCAAAACCAACGACGAAGATTAGCGCCATAGCCGCGCAGCGGCCTCGAGCCGCATGACCAATGAGCCGCCCCGACCCAGTCGAGGCGGCTCAATCGTTTTGCGGAAGGCGCGGGCGCGCCGCTCGGGTCACCGGTTTGTTTTTGGCCAAGGTCACCATCGCCACGGCGGAGAGAATGACGGCCGAGGCGGCGAGCGTGCGGGCGCCGACGGGCTCGTCGAGCAGCAGCCAGCCGAGAAACACGGCGACGACGGGATTCACATAGGCGTAGGTGGCGACGCGAGCCGCTGTGGTGTGTTTAACCAGCCACACGAAGGAACAATAGCCGGCGAGCGATCCGACCAGCACGAGGTAGGCGAACGCGGCCCATGCGCGCGGCGCGACGGCGGCCGGGTCCCAGGCGGAAAATTCGCCCCGCGCCAGAGCGACCGCGCCGAGAGCGATGCTGCCCGCGAGCATCTGCGCCGCGGCGGCGGTGAAGGGCGGCGCGGGATCGCGCACGTGGCGGCCGTAGATCGATCCGACGGCCCAGGACAGGCAGGCGCACAGGATCGCGATGACGCCGGCGGGGTGCGGGGCGTTCGCTCCGGCGACGGCCGCTTCCCACGGCGCCGCGAGCCAGGCCACGCCGGCGAAGCCGAGAAGCATCGCGAGAAATGTGAGCGGCGACGGACGCGCGCCGCCCGGCCAGGCCCACTCGACAAGAACCACGAAAACCGGTCCCGAGCCGATGATAAGAGCCGTGATGCTCGAGGGGATCGTCTGTTCCGCCCACGTCACCAGCCCGTTGCCGCCGAGAAGAAGGAACGTGCCGCTCACGAAGGCGTCGCGCCACTGGCGACGCGTCGGCCAGGCGGCGCCGCGAAGGCGGAGCCAGGCGAACAGGATGCCGCCCGCGAGGGCGAAGCGCACCGCCGCGAGCGCGAAGGGCGGCATCGAGCCCACCGCGACGCGGATCGCCAGGTAGGTGCTGCCCCAGACGAGATAGACCGTGGCGAAGGCGAGCACGTAGGCGCGGAGCGGTGGCGTGATGGCGACGGGCGCGGGCATGAGGGGAGGGGCAGGGAAGCGTTTCGCCCGGGAATGTCGAAGACGGATGCGTGGGCGGCACGCCCGACAGCGCGGGATTGCGCCCCGCGGGAACGGTCCAAATCTGGCGCGATGGATATCCGCTACGAAGACGCGCGCTCGATCACGTCCGGGGAATTTTGCTCGGTGTTGAGCCGGTGCTCTCTGGGTGTGCGACGACCTCTGGAGGACGGGGACCGGATCGCGGCGATGTTGAAAAACGCGGATCTGATCGTCACGGCATGGGCCGGGGATCTGCTCGTGGGCGTGGCGCGTTCGGTCACCGATTTCGTCTACTGCTGCTACCTTTCGGATCTCGCCGTGGACGAAGCCTGGCAGGGCCGCGGCGTAGGAACGGAGCTGATACGCCGCACCCAGGCTCGGCTCCATCCCGCGGCCAAGCTCATGCTGCTCGCGGCTCCGGACGCGACGGGTTATTACCCGAAGATCGGCTTCGAGCCGCATCCGTCCGCCTGGGTGATCGGCGCCCGCTCGCCGCTCGTCTCGAAAGGAGCCGCGGCATGAGCGCGGGCACGAAGGCGGACGGCCGCGCGCCGGTGACGGTGTTCTGCGGCTTTCTCGGCGCGGGAAAAACCACCTTGCTGCGGCAACTTCTGGCGCAGGCTGGCACCGCGGGCGAGGGCGGCCGGCCGGCGCGCTGGGCGGCGATCATCAACGACGTGGCGGCGGTGAACATCGACGGCGCCGTGGTGGGCGGGGACAACGCGGCGCGCGCCGCGCTGGGCGCCGACGGCGCGGCCGAAGTGGTCGAGCTGGGCAACGGTTGCGTGTGCTGCTCCGGCGCCGACGACCTCGGCGAGGCGATCGCCCGTCTCGCGGCCAGCGGGCTCTACGAGCACATCTGGGTCGAGACCAGCGGCGTGGCGGACCCGCGCGGGGTGGCGACCTTGTTCACCCGGAAAAATCCGTTCGGGAAGACCTTGTCCGACTACGCGAGACTTTCGGCCTTGGTGACGGTCGTCGACGTGGTGTCCTTCGTGGGCGAAGCGCAAAAGACGGGCGCCGACGAGCGCGAGACCGGCACGGTCCGGCTTCGACGCGTGCCGGCGGGAAGCGGAGAGCGTCCGGTTTTCGAGCTGATGCTGGAGCAGATCGAGTGCGCCGACGTGGTCGTGCTCAATCAATGTGATCGCGCGACCGAGGCGGGCGACGAGATCTCGCGCGCGGAGGCGCTCTG
Organism: uncultured Akkermansia sp.; assembly: GCA_966212385.1. Lineage (GTDB taxonomy): Bacteria > Verrucomicrobiota > Verrucomicrobiia > Opitutales > Opitutaceae > IMCC26134_A. The sequence goes on from CBIHRE010000072.1 coordinate 2,985, forward strand.
CGCGGGGCTGAACGCCCGCGCGGAGCGGGTGCGGACCGAGCGCGGGCAAATCGCGGCCGAGTTTTTCACCGGCCGGGCGAGGTTCGATCCCGCGGCCACGCTTTCCGCCGCGCGGTGGATCCGCGATCTGAATTCGGCCGCGCTCCTGCCTGCCGACCCGGCTCCGCGGGGCTTGCTCGCGGCGCGGCCCCGCCCCGAGGGCGCCCGGGAGCCGTATCACGAAAAGCGCTACGGCCTGACGAGTTTCGTTTACAGGGCGCGTCCGCCTTTCGCGGCGGAGCGCCTTAACGCGCTTTTCGCCGAAGGCTTGCCGGGGGTGCTGCGCGCCAAGGGCTTTTTCTGGACGACACGTTCGCCCGACGAGATGGGTTTCGTGTCGCTCGCCGGCGGGGTGGTGCGTTGGGAGACGCTTAGCGTCTGGTGGGCGGCGCGCATCTCGGCGGGGCGTGCCCGGATGGAGGACCGCCCGCCGAGCGTGGTCGCGAATTGGACGGAACCGCACGGCGATCGGCGACAAGAGATCGTTCTGATCGGCGTCGGCCTGGACGTGGCCGCGCTGAGCAAATCCTTGGACGCGTGCCTGGCGCGCGATTGACCGCGCCGGAGCGGACGGCAGCTGGAAGCCGCGCGGGTGCCCGCGTTCGTCGAGCCTGCCGGTAAATCTGTGGTCAAGGTATGAGCGCGCGTGCCGATACGGAGGAGGCAAACCCCCACCATGCACATCCATTCACGCGCCTCGTCTCGTCTTCTCAAATCTCTGGCCGGTCTCGCGTCGGTCGCCGCCGTGGCTTCGCTTCCCGCCGCCGACATGGGCGGCGTCGCCGTCCACGGTTCGCTGAGCGTCACCTCCTCGTATTCGCCCGACTATAACTACCTCGGCGACACGAAGGAGAACCTCGATATCAACCAGACCGAGCTGATTCTCAACGGCACCAAGCGCTTCGACAACGGCATCAAGGCCGCCGCCCAAGTCTATGCCTACGAGCTGGCGGGCTACGAGGACATCAGCCTCGATTTCGCGAACCTCGACTACTCCTTCCGCCCCGAGTTCGGCGTGCGTGTGGGACGCAACAAGCTTCCGCTCGGCCTCTACACCGAGGTCCAGGATCTCGATCAAGTCCGCGTTTTCGCCTCTCTGCCGCTCAGCTTTTATCCCAAGGCTCTTCGCGCCTTCGGTTCCTTCTATGACGGCGCGGCCATCTATGGAAACGTCGGCATGGGCAAGGCCGGCGGCGTCGATTATCAAGTCTACGCCGGCTACGGCGTGAAGGTCGACGAAGACCATCCCTTCATGAAGGGCCTCGGTGCCTCCGCCTTGGAGGGCAACAAGATCGCGGGCCTGTCGGTGTTTTGGAACACCCCGGTCACCGGCCTGCGCGCGGGCTACAGCCTGGAGACGCTTCCCCAAGGCGATCTGGTTCTCGGCCCGGGGCTCGTGAGCGAATTACAATATCAGGCGCAGGTATTCTCCGTCGAATACACGAAGGACAAGTGGACGCTCGCCGCGGAATACAAGATCAACCACGCGGAGCTCGACTTCACGCTTCCGTTCATCCCCGACTCCGAGTCGACCGACAACATCGTCTACGGCCAGGTGACCTACCAGGCCACGGACAAGATCGGACTTGGCGTCTACCACAGCCACGCCGACTTCGAGAACGGCGACACGGTCGACGACACCGCCGTGGCCGTCAGCTACGCCATCCAGCCCTGGTGGTTGGTCAAGGCGGAGGCCCACGCCATCGACGGCCTCCATTCCCTGAGCGACTCGGGCGACGTGAACCCCGGCGCGACCGACCAGACCTGGTCGTATTTTGTCCTGAAAACCACCCTGAGCTTCTGAGCGCCCGCAACCGCCACCCCGAAAAAAGGATCCATCCAATGAACTCCCTGCTTCGTCGCGCGCTCGCGCTCGTGTTCGCCTTCGGCCTCTTCTCCCTGGCGCACGCCCAAGGCGTGACCTTCGTCGTCAATCCGTCGGGCGCGGACGCCTCGCTCTCGGGCGACGATCTCAAGTCCGTCCTCCTCGGCAACAAGGTGAAGTGGGATTCGGGCGGCGTCATAAAACTCGCCGTCCTCTCCTCCGGAACCGCCCACGACAAAGTGATGCAAGACTACGCGCAGCGTTCGGCCGCGCAGTTCGACAACTACTGGAAGAAGCTGGTCTTCACCGGCAAGGGCGTGATGCCCCAGATCGCCGCGGATGACGCCGCGATGCTCGAGTATGTGGCCAAGACGCCCGGCGCTCTCGGCTACGTTTCCACCTCCGCGGTCGGTGACCGCGTGAAGGTGCTTCAGGTCAAGTAACGACAAGTCCCTCCCGCGCCTCGCCGCGCCTGCGGATCGCTCGCGCCATCCCCGCGCGGCGAGGCCAAGTTTTATCCCCGCCTCATCGTTTCGTCCCATGTCCCGCTCCTTCAGCATAGGTCTCAAGATCGGCGCCGCCGCCGTCGTGCTAGCCTTGGGTTACGCCGTCAGCGTGACCTTGGGAATAACGAGCGGAGCGCGGCAAAGAGCCCAGCTGGACCTGATCGCCGCATCGGCGGTGCCGGGCGCGCTCGAGCTCCGGGAGGCGCGTTTCATCTTCGACGCCGCGATCCAGGATCAGCAAAATGCCTTGCTCACGGGCGACGCGGATTTGTCGAAGCAGGCCCAGGCCTCCTCCGCCCGCGCGAGCGAGCTGCTGGCCGGGAAGCCGGAGCGGCAGCTGGCGCTCGGGCTCGAGTCCGTCGCCGTGAAAAAGGCCGTCGACGGCCTGAAGGCGTTCTCCGACGAGGCGGCGGCCCTCTTCGCCGCCGCCGCCAAGGGTGCGAGCGACGGAGAGGTCCAAAAGCGGCTCGCCGATTTCAACGCGCGCACATCCGAGACCGTGCAATCTCTCGCCGGGCTGGACGAGAAGGCCGTGGCCGGCGTCTCGGCGCGCCTGCATGACATGAACACCGCGTCGGTGCGCGATCGGTCGGTCAACCTTGCCGTGATCATCGCCTCGCTGGCTGGCGGCGGAGCCCTCGCGTTTTTTATCGTTCGCTACCAGGTGGTGCGTCCGGTCCTGGGCTTGTCGGCGTCCTTGGGCGACGAAGCCGAAGGCGTCCGCGGCGCCGCCGCGCAATTCGTGCAGGCGAGCATCTCCCTCTCCGACGGCGCCTCGCAAAGCGCCGCCTCGCTCGAGGCCAGCTCCGCCGCGCTCGAGGAAATATCCGGCGTCACCTCGGCCAACGCCGAGCGCGCCGAGCAGGCCCGCACTTTGTCCGCGCGCGCCCGTGATGCCGCCGAGACCGGAGGCGCCGGCATGGCCGAGCTGCGCGTCGCGATGGACGCCATCCGCGCTGCGTCCGACAACATCGCCGCCATTTTGAAAACGATCGACGAGATCGCGTTCCAGACGAACATCCTCGCGCTCAACGCAGCGGTCGAGGCCGCCCGCGCCGGCGAGGCCGGCGCCGGCTTCGCGGTCGTGGCGGACGAGGTCCGGGCCCTCGCGCAGCGTTGCGCGGCCGCGGCCCGCGAGACCGCGGCGAAGATCGAGGACGCCCAGCGCCGCAGCGCCAAGGGCGCCGAATTGACCGGCAAGGTCGACGCCAGCCTCGGCGAAATCGTCGGACGCGTGCGCGAGGTCGCCGATCTCATCTCCCAGATCGCGACCGCCTCGGCCGAGCAGCGCAGCGGCCTGTCTCAGGTCTCCAATTCCGTCTCCAGCCTCGACAAACTCACGCAACAGAACGCGGCGCTGGCCGAGCAAACCTCGGCCTCGGCGCACGAGCTCACCCAACGCACCGACACCCTGCGCGGCGTGGCGGATTCGCTCGACCGGCTCGTGAAGGGCGGGTCGGCGGAAGCGGCGAAACCCGATCTTTCGGGCGTGGCGGCGGCTCAGGCGACCGCTCCGTAGCGGCGCTTGAGCTCGGAGTAGGGGAATTTTTTCCCGGGACAAACGGTGTGGTTGCGGTCGACCCAGCGGTGGACCGTGACCTTCGCCGCGGCGCTTCCCGGAAGGCCTTCGCCGCGCAAATGCTCGAGGAGGGCGTGGAGCGAGGCGAGTTGGCGCTTGCCCGGGCTGCGTTTCTCGAAGTTGCCCACCATGCAGATGCCGATGCCGTGCTCGTTCATGAAGTCCGAGCGCACGTGGCCGCCATGGATCTGGCGGGTCCAACGCGGACCGACCTCGATCTGGCCGTCGCCGGAGTCGCGGCCGTTGCCGATGATGAAGTGGTAGGCGAGGCCGTTTTCCATGCCGCGGCGGCGGTGCGCGCCGTCGTAGGCCTTGGCGTTGCCGTCCTCGATGCCGCGGTGATGGACGACGAGGTGGGTCCAGCGTCCTGGCGTGATGCGCAGGCCGCGGGAGGCGGCGAGCACCGGCGCGAGCACGGAGGCGGGCGCCGCGGGGGAGGGGGCCGGCGCGGGTTCGCCGGAGGCGGGGATCACCAGACGCTGCCCGGCGCGCAGGCCGGTGGACGCGAGTTTGTTCCGCGTGCGTAAGGAATCGACGGATACGCCGTAACGGGCGGCTATGCCCGAGAGCGTGTCGCCTCGGCGCACGAAGTGGATGCGCTCCTCGGAGGCCGCGAGCAGGAGAGGGGAGGGCAGAAGGGCCAGCCCGCCCAAAGCGAGGGCGGCGCGGACGATGAACTGCCGGCGGGCGAGGATCACGGGACGAGCTTAGCAGGGGCGTCAAGGCGTGCTCAGGACCGCGGCGAACTTTTCCCTCGCACGCGGGGACGGCCGCGGTTTATGCCAGAACGCTTCATTAGACATGAAGCACTTCCTCAAGGAGACGGACTTCACCCCCGCTGAAGTCGCCGAGACGTTCGGACTGGCCCGCAAGCTCAAAGCCGAGCGCGGACAAAACGACGGCGTCGTGCTTAAACGCCAGACCTGGGCGCTCATTTTTTCCAAGTCGTCCACCCGCACCCGCGTCTCCTTCGAGGTCGGCATACATGAGCTGGGCGGCAATCCGCTGTTCTTGAACAAGAACGACATCCAGCTCGGGCGCGGCGAATCGGTCGAGGACACCGCCAAGGTCTTGTCGCGCTTTATCCATGGCCTCGTGGTTCGCACCTACGAGCAGTCCGAGGTCGAGCGCCTCGCGGCCGCGGGCACGATCCCGGTCATCAACGCCCTCACGGATTTCCTGCATCCCTGCCAGATCTACACCGACGCCTTCACGATGGCCGAACGCTGGGCGTCTCCGGGCGCCGGCGGTGCGGAGCTGCTCGCGTCGCTCAAGGGCCGCAAGATCGCCTTCCTCGGCGACACCGCCTGCAACATGGCGAACTCCTGGGTGCTAGGCGCCAACCTCTTCGGCATGAAGATCAGCCTCGCCGGCCCCAAGGGCTTCGAGCCCACGGCCGAGTTCAACGAGTTCCTCGCGAAGGAAGGCTTCGCCGGCGGCTACGAGTTCACCACCGACCCGCTCCAGGCCGTGAAGGGCGCCGACGTGGTCTACACCGACGTCTGGGTGAGCATGGGCAAGGAGGAGGAAAAGCGTGAGCGCCTTGCGCTTATGGCGCCTTACAGCGTCACGGGGAAGGTCTTCGCCGCCGCCAAACCCGACGCGCTCTTCATGCACTGCCTCCCGGCCCATCCGGGCGAGGAGGTGCAGCAGGAGGTGCTCGATAACCCGCGCTCGATCATCTTCGACCAGGCCGAAAACCGTCTCCACGTGCAGAAGGCCATCATGAGCATGCTCGTGGCCGCCAACCGCCGCGGCTGAGCGCGTCCATTCGCGGTTAAAAATTTTCCGTCCATTCCCACATGAAAATCGTTCTCGCCTACTCCGGAGGCCTCGACACCTCCGTCATCGTCAAGTGGCTCAAGGAGACCTACGACGCCGAAATCGTCACCTTCGCGGCCGACGTCGGCCAGGAAGAGGAGCTCAAGGGCCTCGACAAGAAGGCCAAGGCCACCGGCGCCTCCAAGCACTACACCCTCGACCTCGTCGAGGAATTCGCCCGCGACTACATCTTCCCGATGGTCCGCGCCAACGCGATCTACGAGGGCCAATACTACCTCGGCACCTCCATCGCCCGCCCCCTCATCGCCAAGGCCCAGGTCGACATCGCCCTGAAGGAAAAGGCCGACACCGTCGCCCACGGCGCCACGGGCAAGGGCAACGACCAGTGCCGCTTCGAGCTGACCTACATGGCGCTCGCCCCGCAGCTCCAGATCATCGCCCCGTGGAAGCTCGAGAACTACCGCGCCGAGTTCCCCGGCCGCGCCGAGATGATCGCCTACTGCGCCAAGCACAAGATCCCGGTCGAGGCCTCGCTCAAGAAGCCGTATTCGATGGATCGCAACCTCCTGCACATCTCCTACGAGGCCGGCATCCTCGAGGATCCGTGGTTCGACCCGACCACCAAGGAGAACAAGGCCATGTTCAAGCTCTCCGTCGCCCCGGAGGACGCCCCCGACAAGCCCGAGTATGTCGAGATCGAGTTCGAGAAGGGCAACGCCGTCGCCGTGAACGGCAAGAAGCTCACCCCCGGCGGCGTGATGAAGGCCCTCAACAAGCTCGGCGGCAAACACGGCATCGGCCGCGTCGACCTCGTCGAGAACCGCTTCGTCGGCATGAAGAGCCGCGGCGTCTACGAGACCCCGGGCGGCACCATCCTCATGCAGGCCCACCGCCAGGTGGAGTCGCTCACCCTCGACCGCGAGGTGCTGCACCTCCGCGACGGCTTCATCCCGAAGTATGCCGAGCTCGTCTACAACGGCTTCTGGTTCGCCCCCGAGCGCGAGATGCTCCAGGCCATGGTCGACGAGAGCCAGAAATACGTCTCCGGCACCGTCCGCCTGAAGCTCTACAAGGGCAACATCATCACCTGCGGCCGCAAGTCGAAGTATTCACTTTACGACGACAAGATCGCCTCCATGGAGGGCGTGAAGTCCTGGTATAACCAGAGCGACGCCACCGGCTTCATCCGCCTCAACGGCCTCCGCCTCCGCGCCCGCAAGCTCGCGCAGGGCGGCCCGAAGGTCTGATCCTTTCCCGTCCGACCTCGCGGAGCAGGTTCTCGCATCCTTCCCTGCTTCTCGGGTTAGGTTTTTCGGCCGGCGTCTCCATCGGAGGCGCCGGTTTTTTGTGTCGGCATTCCGGCGATGCGGCTGCTCCACGACGAGGGAGCAATCGTGCGTAAGGAAAATCTCCGGAGGCGTATCCGGGGAGCTTCCCCGGTTCCGAGACTCGCGCGCGGACGCGAAGCGGCGACTTTTCCGAGGGCGCACAATTCGCCCTCCTATCCCCGCGGCGGCGCCCCTCCGTCGCTTTCCGTCGTCCCAGCAAGCGCGCCAAGCCATGTCCGATTCTCCAACGCCGTCCTCGTCCTCCGCCGATGCTTTCTTCGCCGCCCTCGTCAACTCCTTGGGCGACGCGATCATCGGCAAGAGTCTTGAAGGAGTCGTCACCTCTTGGAACAAAGGGGCCGAGCGCATCTTCGGATACACCGCCGCCGAGATGATCGGGCGGCGAATCGACACGCTGTTCCCCGCCGATCGCTTGGACGAGGAGCCCGGGATATTGGAGCGGATCCGACGCGGCGAGCGGATCGAGCACTACGAAACGGTGCGGCGCAAAGACGGGAGCTTGGTCGATCTCTCGCTCACCATTTCGCCGATCATCGACGCGGATGGGCGCGTGATCGGCGCCTCGAAGGTGGCCCGCGACATCACCGACCGTCGCGAAGCGGAGTTGTCCGCCCTGCGTCTCGCCGCGATCGTCGAGGGCACCGACGACGCGATCATCAGCAAAAACCTTCAAGGTGTGGTCACTACTTGGAATCCCGCCGCGGAGCGCATTTTCGGCTACACCGCGGAGGAGATGATCGGTCAGCCGATCACACGCGTCATTCCTGGCGACCGGCTCGACGAGGAGCAGCAGTTTCTCGCGCGCCTCCAACGCGGCGAACGGGTGGAACATTTTCAAACGATTCGGCAGCGCAAAGACGGGCGGCTGATCCACGTGTCGCTGACCATTTCACCGATCCGCGATCACGACGGCGTCATCGTCGGCGCCTCGAAAATAGCGCGCGATATCACGGAGCTCCGGGACGCGCAGGAGGCCTTGAAATCCCACGCCGAGGAATTGGAGCAGCGCGTGCGCGAACGCACCACCCGCCTGCAGGAGAGCATAGCCGAGCTCGAGGCCTTTTCCTACAGCCTTTCGCACGACATGCGCGCGCCGCTGCGCGCGATCCAGAGCCTGACCGAGATCGTCATCGAGGACCACGGCGAGCGGATTCCCGCGGAGGGCCTCGGGCACCTGAAGAAAGTCATCGACGCCGCCGCGCGGCTCGACCGCTTGATCCAAGATGTCTTGAGCTTCACGCGACTCTCCAGCGCGGAGATCCACCTCTCGCCGGTCGATGTGGAAGCCCTTGTGCGGAGCCTTCTGCTCGAACGGCCGGAATTGGGCGGCGAGCGGGCGACCGTTCAAATCGAGAGCCCCTTGGCGAAGGTCCTCGGCCACGAGGCCTCGCTCACGCAGTGCTTGGCCAACCTTCTCGACAACGCGGTGAAATTCGTCGCGCCGGGTGTGCGGCCGACGGTGCGTGTTCACACGGAGCGGGCGGGGGACCGGGTTCGGATTTGCGTCAGCGACAACGGCATCGGGATCGACGCGGTGGGGCAGCGCCGTCTTTTCGGCATGTTTCAGCGTTTGTCTCCCGGCTATCAAGGGACGGGGGTCGGGCTGGCGATCGTGCGCCGCGCCGCCCAGCGCATGCAGGGCACGGCGGGCGTGCGATCCACGCCCGGCCTCGGCAGCACGTTCTGGGTGGAGCTCGCAGGCGCATGAACGAGATCGCTCCGTATCCCATCCTGCTCGCGGAGGACGACCCGACGGACGTCCTTCTCGCCAAGCGAGCCTTCGGCGTGGCCGCGCTGCCCAATCCCCTGCATGTGGTTTCGGACGGGCAGGCGGTGATCGATTTTCTGGCGCGCGCGGTCTCCGCCGCCGACGGCGCTCTGCCCGCTTTGGTTATCCTCGACCTGAAAATGCCGCGGCGTGACGGGATACAAGTGCTGCAGTGGATGCGCGCGCAGCCGGTGATCCGCTGCGTCCCGGCGGTGATCTTTTCCTCGTCGCCCAACCGCACCGACATCGAGACCGCCTACGAGGCCGGGGCCAACGCCTTCATGATCAAGCCGCCGTCGATCGCGGCGCGCGCGGATTGGGCCCGGTTTATCCGGCAATGGCTCGCCTGGGTGCAGCCTCCGCTTGGCGCGACCGAGGGAGCGCGGTCGGCCCTCGAGCGTCGCGGCGGCCGATTCGGGCGGGGCGCTGATTAAGCGAACTGCGGGTGGGCTTCGATGTTTCGCTCGAAATCCGCCCGTTCTGCCTCGGGCAAGTCGGCGGGAAACTTCGCCCCGCTGCGCCGCCAGCGCGCGAGCCAGTCGGCGCCGAGCAGGCGGCCGGGCGCCGCGCTCACGCCGGAGGCGGCCTTGGCGACCGGACCTTCCGAGAACGCGATCGTCGTGCTCGCCTTTGGCCCGGTGCCGACGCCCTCCGCCACCCACCAGCCCGCACGCAGCAGCGCCACGCGCACCGACGTCGCGGCGGAGTAGGTGTAGAGTTCCGAACAGCGCCCTCCGCCGACGCAATGCCGACGCACGCGCGCGAACACCTCGGCGGTCCAGAGGCCGGTGTCGGTCTTGGCCGAAAACGGGTCGTAGAAAATCAGGTCCGGCGCGGCCGAGGCTTCGAACTCCGTGAGGAAGTCGCCGTGGCGCAGCTCCCACGAAATCAGCCCGCTAGCGTCGCTCCAGCGGCCGTCGCGGAGCAGCGAGGGCGGCGCGGCGTGGCGCAGATGCGGGAAATGCGAGGCGTAACGCGTCGCCAGCGCGAGCGGGTCAAGATCGCGCTCGAAGCTGATCACGCGCAGCGGGCGCGAAGCGGGTTCGCCGCTCTCGCCCGGTTCGCCGCGCGCTTTCTCGGCGCACGTGATCGCGGCCATCGCATTCGAGGCGGCGCCGAGGCCGACGTCCCAGATCACGAGCGGCGTTCCCTTCTCCGTGTCCGCGCGCAGCCGCTCGGCGAGCCGCGACTGCGCGATGTAGAGTCGTTCCGCCTCTTCCGACGGGGCCGTCACCGAGTGCATCACCTCGCCGGAGCTGATCTGGCGGATGCTGTTGAAGGTGCCGCAGAGCGAGGGATGGATCTCGTAGTCGCCGCGGTGCGGAGCCTTGCGGGAGGGCGGGGGAGTGACGCGCGGCGGTGGGTTGATCTCGTCGTCGAGGACGAGTTGCGCGCGTTTCTGCGCGTAGTAGGCGGCGAAACTGCCGTCGAAAATCGCGGCCCGCATCTCGGCCATGAGCCGGTGGTAGAACGCGATGTTGTGGTGCGCGAGCAGGTGGGCGCCGAGTTGCTCGTCGGATTTGACGAGGTGGTGCAGGTAGGCGCGGGAGTAGTCGCGGCAGGTCTTGCAGCCGCAGCGGGCGTCGAGCGGTTCCTCGGCGAATTTGTAGACGGCGCGCCGGCAATGGATGCGACCGTGCGAGGTGAAGGCGGTGCCGCGCTGCGCGAGCTGCGTCGGGATGATGCAGTCGAACATGTCCACGCCGCGGTGCACCGCCTCGAGGATGTCGATCGGCGTGCCCACGCCCATCAGGTAGCGCGGCCGGTCCGCGGGCAGTTCGGCGGCGGCGATCTCGGTGAACTCGTAGCGCTGCGCGTCCGTCTCGCCGACCGCGAGCCCGCCGATGGCGAGACCGTCGAAGGGCAGCTCGCGCAAACACTCCGCGCTGCGCACGCGCAGGTCGCGGTG
>CBIHRE010000073.1:0-13619 GCA_966212385.1 uncultured Akkermansia sp.
GTCCCGCCGGCCCTCGCGCCAGGCCACCATCGCCCCCGTCCGCGTCCTCCGCCGCGCGCCTGCTCGACGTCTGGGAGCAAGGCTCCGCCTGCTCCTCGCCCCGTCGCGCCCTGCTGCTCCTCGCCGCCGCCCATCCCGAGCTCGACGACACCGCGCTCGGCGCGCTTCCGGTCGGTCGCCGCGACTCCCTGCTCCTCCGCCTCCGCGCCCGCCTCTTCGGCCCGCGTCTCGACGCCACCGCCTCCTGTCCTTCCTGCGGCGAACGCCTCGAATTCTCCGCCGCCATCGACGACCTCCTCGCCCCCTCCTCGCCCGCGGACACCGCCATAGCGCCTTCGCCCGCCGCCCCCATTCTCCTCGAGCTCGAGGATCACGCGCTGGAAATCGTCCCGCCCACCGCCGCCGACCTCGCCGAGCTCGATTCACTCCCCGCCGCCGACTCCGTCGAGGCCGCTCTCCTCCGCCGCTGCGTGCGCTCCGCCCGCCGCGCCGGCGAACCCGTTTCCGTCGACGCCCTTCCCGCCTCCGTCGTCACCGCCATTTCCACGCGTCTCGCCGAGGCCGATCCGCTCGCCGACCTCCGTCTCGGTTTCTCCTGCCCCGCCTGCTCCCACGCGTGGGCCGACCCGCTCGATATCGCAGCCTACCTCTGGCGCGAACTCGATGCCTGGGCGCACCGCCTCCTGCGCGAAGTCCATGCCCTCGCCCATGCCTACGGCTGGACCGAGGACACCATCCTCGCCCTCTCCCCCGCCCGCCGCCGCCACTACCTCGATCTGGTCGCCGCATGAGCCGATTTCTCGCCAACCTTCTCTCGCGTAGCCTCGCCCCCGCTCCGGCCATTCAGCCGCGCCTCGCCTCGCGCTACGAACCGGCCGCCGGCGCCCCCCGCCTTTCGCCTGAGCCCGCCCCGGCACTTTCCGAACTGCACGAAGAGTCGCCGGCGTCCCCTCTCTCCGCGCCCGCTCCTTCATTCTCGCCGCGCCCCGCCTCCATTCCTCCGGCCCCACCCGCGTCCTCCACGCCCCTCGCCCCACCCGCGCATCCCGCCCCGGCGCCGCGTCCGGCCTCGCAACCCGCCCTCTCCTCCCTCGTCGAGCCTCCATCCCTCTCCCAGTCCACTTCCCGGCGTATCCATTCCTCGGACACAACTCCCCCGGGGCCCTCCGCCGCCGCCCCGGCCGAGCCCCCTCGCACCGGCACCGCCTCGAGCCTCTTCTTCGCCCCCAGGCACAGCTCCGCCGACACCGGCATCCGCCCCGCCCCCGCGCTGCCGCCCCCCTCGAAACCGCCCGCGGCGGTCGTCCATTCGCCCGCCCCCGCCGCCTCTCCCGCCTCGCACGCCTCCGCCGCGACGCCACCCGTTTCGCCCGCCGTTCCCGCCTCGGCGCTCTCCTTCCCGAGTCCCCACGCGCCGAATCCGCTCGTCGCCACCACGCGGCCGCTGCCGCCTCCTCCCGCACCCGAGCCAGGCGTCCGCATCACCATCGGCCGCGTCGAGATTCGTGCCACGCCTCCGCCCTCGACCGCCACCCCGCGCCCCGCCGCACCCCCTCCTGCGCCCGCCGCCTCACCCGCCTTGCCCCTCAACGAATACCTCCGCCGCCGAGACGCCGCCGCATGAGCAACGCCCACGCCATCGCCGCCGTCACCCAGGTCCTCGTCCGCCTCCTTGACGAGTCGCTCAAGGCCGCCCAACTCGCCGACATCGTCGGCGCCGACGACATCGCCATCAGCGCGCTACCGCCACGCCGCATCGACCTCTCCGGCGAAGCCGACCCTGATCAGCTCAATCTCTTCCTCTACCTCGTTCAGCCCAATCACGGCGCCGGCGGACACGCCCTGCCGACCCGCGACTCCTCCGGCCGCCGCGTCGCCAACACCCCGCTCACCCTCGATCTTTTTTATCTGCTCACCGCCTACGGCTCCTCCACCGGCTACGCCGAGATGATCCTCGGCCACGGCATGCAGGTCCTCCACGAGTGCGCCGTCCTCCCGCGCGAACTCATCCGCACACGCCTCGAGCCGTCCAACAATCCCGACACCGCCGAGCTCGCTCTCGCCTCCTCGGGCCTCGCCGACCAGGTCGAGCTCATCAAGCTCTCCCCCGAGAAGATCACCACCGAGGAGATCGCCCGCCTCTGGGCCGCCTTCGGCGCCGAATACCGCCCCACCGTCGCCTATCGCGTCACGGTCGTCATCATCGAAAACGACGCCTCCACCAAGGCCGCTCTGCCCGCCACCCGCCCTGGCGTCTACACGCCGTCGCTCTCCGCCCCGCGCATCGACCGCCTCGCCTCGCGACCCACTTCCGCGGACCCCGCGCGTCTCGATCAGCCGATCCTCGCCGGCCACCAGCTAGTCCTCCTTGGGAAACGTCTCCGCGGCGACGCGCCTTCGCTCCTCCTCGACGGCGAAACAATCACGCCGACCGACGCCGCTTTCGCCACCGGCTCCGTGTCGTTCACGCTCCCCGCCACGCTTCGCGCCGGACCGCACGGCGTCCGCGTCGTTCACGATCTCCTCCTCGGCGACCCACCCACGCCGCACCGCGGCTTCGCCTCAAACGACGCCGCCTTCCTCCTGCGACCCCGCGTCAAGGCCGCCCCGACCGTCAACGCCGGCCAGAAACGCATCACCGTCAAAGTCGAGCCCGCCGCCGCCCCGGCCCAAAAAGTTCGCCTCTTCCTCGACGAACTCAACCCGCCCCCTGGTCAGCCCCCGCGTTCGTTCAGCGTTCCCGCGCCGGCCAATAACGGCGTCGACGTCGCCAACGGCGAAACCGAGACCGACACGCTTCGCTTCACCTACGAAAACCTTCCCGCCGCCGACTACCTCGTGCGCGTGCAGATCGACGGCGCCGAAAGCATCCCCGAGCCCGACGCTGGCGGTGTCTTCATCAAACCCAAAGCCACCGTCCCATGAAAAAAGCGCCGCGCAAATCTCGCCCGGCGCGCGCCGCCCCCCAGCCCCCGGCCGCCCCAGCGCCCGTGCCCGCGCCCGCTCCCCGCGCCCCCAACCCCCCTGCGCTCGCCGCCTCCCTCGCCCGCATCCGCTCGTTCCTCGAGTCGCCCGATTCCGCCCTCCCGCCGTCGCCCGCATCCGCTGTCCCGCAGGCGCTCTCCCTCCTCTGTTCCGGCTTCAAGCTCTCCCCCTTCGAGCGCGACCTCCTCCTCCTGTGCGCCGGCCCCGAGCTCGACGCGTCGTTCCCCGCGCTCATCGCCCAGGCCTCCGGTGATTCCGCCCGCCGCCACCCGACCTTCAGCCTCGCTCTCGCCGCGCTACCCGAGGCCCACTGGAGCGCCCTTTCGCCCAATGCACCGCTCCGCCGCTGGCGCCTGATCGAGCTCGCCCCGCCCCACCCCGCCGAGCCACTCGCTTCAACACCGCTCCGCATCGACGAACGCGTCCTTCATTTCCTCGCCGGAGCGCCCGCCTCCGAACCCCGCCTCCGCGGCCTCCTCGACGGCGTCACCGTTCCCGACGAGGTCCCCGCCTCGCACTTGGAACGCGCCCGCCAACTCGCCCTCCTCTGGCGCCACGCCTCCGAATCCGGCTCCTATCCCGCGGTCCAGCTTCTCTCCTCCGACTTGCACGCCGCCGCCGGCCTCGCCGCCCTCTCCGCCGATGCCATCGGCCTCGGCCTCCGCCTCCTCCGCGCCGCCGACATCCCCTCGTCCGCCTCCGAGCGCACCGACCTTGCCCGCCTGCTCGACCGCGAAACCGTCCTTGAACGCTTCGCCTTGCTCATAGAGCTCGACCCATCCGCCCCGGCTGACCAGATCCACTCGGCCCTTTCGCTCCTCGAGCAACTACAAGCTCCGTCTCTCCTCTGCGCCCCTGAACCCCTGCGTCTCCGCTCACGAGCCCTCGCTCGCATCGACGTTTCCGCGCCGACCCCCGATGAACAACGCGAGCTCTGGCGCACCGCCCTCGGCCCCGCCGCCTCCGCCGCGCTCAACGGCCACGTCGAGCTCGTCTCGACCCAATTCCGGCTCACGCCCGCGCACATCCGCTCCGCGGTCGCCGAATTCTCCCGCGCCCGCGCCACCTCGCCCGCCTCCGATTCCGCCGCGCTCGGCTCCGCCCTCTGGGACGCCTGCCGCGCCCAGGCCCGCCCCCGCCTCGAAGGCCTCGCCCGCCGCATCGACGCCCGCGCCTCGTGGGACGACCTCGTCCTCCCCGTTGCCCAGCTCGAAACCCTCCGCGCCATCGCCGCCCACGTCCGCCGCCGAGCCCAGGTCTACGGCCCTTGGGGCTTCGCCGCCCAGAGCGATCGCGGTCTCGGCATCTCCGCCCTCTTCGCCGGCGGCAGCGGCACCGGCAAAACCCTCGCCGCCGAGGTCCTCGCCCGCGAGCTCCGCCTCGATCTCTACCGCATCGATCTCGCCGCCCTCGTCAGCAAATACATCGGCGAAACCGAGAAAAACCTTCGCCAGGTCTTCGACACCGCCGAGGCCGGCGGCGCCATCCTCCTCTTCGACGAGGCCGACGCCGTCTTCGGCCGTCGCAGCGAGGTCCGCGACAGCCACGACCGCTACGCCAACATCGAGGTCGGCTATCTTCTCCAGCGTCTCGAAAGCTACCGCGGCCTCGCCCTCCTCACCACCAACCAGCCCCAGTCGCTCGATCCCGCCTTCTCGCGCCGCCTCCGCTTCACCGTTCATTTCCCGTTCCCCGACGCCGCCACCCGCTCCCGCATTTGGCAACGCGTGTTCCCCGCCTCCACACCCGTCGAAAACCTCGCCCACGATAAGCTCGCGCGCCTCAACCTCTCCGGCGGACACATCCGCAACCTCGCCCTCAACGCCGCCTTCCTCGCCGCCGACGCGAACGAACCGGTGCGCATGCGGCACCTCCTCTCCGCCGCGCGCTCCGAATACGCCAAACTTGAGAAAACCCTCACCCCGGCCGAAACAGCCGGCTGGGTCTGACCCGCGATGCCCGTCATCCCCGTCCAGACCCGCCTGGCTCCGCCGCACGTGCCCACCCCAGCCGTGACATCGTCCGCTTCCGCCGGCGCATCTCCTTCGGACGCTTCCTCGGTCGCCGCCTCGCCGGGCTCTTCGCCATCTACGCCGCCCCCCGCTCTCGACCTCCACATCGACTCCCTCGTCCTCCACGGCTTCTCCGCCGCCGACGGACGTCGCGCCGGAACCGCCTTCGAACAAGAACTCGCGCGTCTCCTGGCCGGCTCCGGGGCGCCGGTTTCCGAATACGCCTCGGGCTCATCCGTCCTCGCCGAGCTCTGCACCGCCGCCAACCCCGCGCCGCTTTCCTCGGAGCTCGTCCCCGGTCGCCCCGAACTCACCGGCCGCCGCGCCGCCCGCGCGCTCCACGCCCGCCTGCGCGCATGAGCACCCGCGTCCACGAACCCGCGCCTGCCGCCGCCTCCGCCGCCTCGCGCACCAACGCGCCCACGGCCACGCCCGCGCGCGCGCAGTTCGTCCAACGCGACGCCACCTCCGCCGCCGCGATTTCCTCCGCCGCGCCCGACTCCGTTCATCGCACCATCTCCAGCCCCGGACGCCCGCTCGACGCCGACACCCGCGGCTACATGGAGAGCCGCTTCGGCCACGACTTCAGCCAAGTCCGCGTCCACACCGATTCCCGCGCCGCCGACTCCGCCCGCGAGATCAACGCCCACGCCTACACCGTCGGCTCCGACATCGCCTTCGCCGAGGGCCGCTACCAGCCCGAGACCTCCGCCGGCCGCCAGCTCCTCGCCCACGAGCTCGCCCACACCATCCAGCAATCCGGCCTCCAGCGCCGCGCCTCCGATCTCGCCGTCGACACCGCGCCCGACTCGCGCCTCGAATACGAGGCCGACTCCGCCGCGCGCGCCGTCGCCGCCGGCCACCCCGCCCCCGCCATCGCCTCCCGCGCGCCCTCGCCTGTCGTTTCCCGCGCCGGCACGGGCGGCCGCACCGCCACCGCCCCGCTTCCCGCCCCCGCCGCGGCCGACGTCGACCTCGAGACCGAACCCTCTGGCTTTACCGGAAAACTGAAACACAAGGTCCGCATCGACGGCAAAGCCCCCGCCCCCGGCTCGAAACCCTCCCTCCGCAAATTCCGCGCCGACATCTTCTACATGCCCGGCGACAAGGGAGAAGGCGCCGAGGCGGTTTACAAGCAATACGCCGCCTCCAAACAGCTCCGCGCGGTCGTCGGCTTCGGCGGCACCAACCCGCGCACCGAGCTCTGGGAGGCGCGCAACACCACCGACGTCCTCGGCGACAGCTGGCTTCAACGCGTCAACTGGCCCGTCGCCGAGAAGGACAAGCGCTGGCAGGACATCACCAAGCAGTCCCACCCCTTCCCCAAGCTCGACGTCGGCGGCACCGTCCAGACCGCCCAGATCGACCACATCGTCGAACTCCAGCTCGGCGGCGCCAACAATCCCTCCAACCTCCGTCCCCTCGACTCCGAGCCCAACGGACGCAGCGGCCGTAACATCTGGCAGGAGGTCAGTTCCCTCGCCAAAGCCATCCGCGACGAGCCCAAGTTCGCCATCGACGCCGCCGACCAGATCGAGATCGGCTTCGACTCCGTCACCGTCGACGGCGCCGTCTGGCCCGCCACCCCCGCCGCCGCGCCGTGGAACGCCCTCAAGGTCCACACCAAGGCGATGGCCGACCGCACCGCCCTCGCCGCCGACGCCAACACCAAATTCATCAAGCTCTCCGCCGGAGCCAACGTCGAGGACTTCGCCGTCCCCGCCAACTGGGGCGCCGCCAACAAAATCGCCGATCTCTCGACCAACGCCTTCAACAAGAGCCCGGCCGAGATGGTCTCGAGCATGTCGTTCACCCACATCAATTGGGTCAACGCGCAGGGCATCACCGTCGACGCCACCTTCGACCTCCGCAATCGCACCCGCGTCCCGATGGCCGCCAACAAGGCACCCGACGCCGCCAAGGCCAAGTTCAAGCTCAGCGGCGCCCTCAAGAACGGCGCCTACAATCTCAGCCTCACCAGCAAGCCGCCCGCCCTAGTCCTCGACTATCCGTTCCTGAGTCCGCTTTCGATCAAGTCATACACGCTCAACCCGCAGGGCGACCTCGACTGGACCGGCACCCTCAAATCCACCGTCGGCTTCCTCGGCGAGCTCGGCGTCAGCTATGCCGGCGGCGAGTTGCGCGTCACCAAGGGCCTTGATCCCGCCACCCTCAAAAGCAAAAAGATCCTCGGCATCTCCCTCAACAAGGCCGACGTCTCCCTCGTTCTCTCCCCTGCGGAAAACTTCCGCCTCCAGGCCGATCTCGGTCTCTCCGTCGGCCCGGCCGAGAAGCCCTTCCTCAAGGGCGACATCTCCATCAAGGCCTCGCCGAGCGGCGTCATCGAAGGCGACAGCACGCTGCTCTTCGACATCCCGAAGCTCAAGACCGCCACCGCCAAGCTCACCTACAAACATGCCGACGGCGTCGAGAAGTGGGACACCAAACTCGATATCGAAAGCAAGGACGTCACCCTCCCCGGCGGCTACTCGCTCACCGGCGTCATCAACATCGCCACCGGCTCCGACAACGCCCTGTCGTTCTCCGGCGGCTTCGGCATCACCCACCCCAACGGCACCACCGGCAGCCTCGCCCTCAAGCGCAACTCCCAGTCCGGAGCGTGGTATCTCGCCGGCACCTGCACCTTCAAGCCGCCCCGCCTCGGCAAGCCAATCACCGTCGGCGCCACCTATGTCCTCGGCTCCGGCATCCTCGAGGCCACGGTCGAAACCCCGCAAGCCTTCAACATCCCCGGCGGCATCACCGGCACGCTCAACAAACTCACCATCCAGGTCACCTCCGAGGGCAAGATTCGCGCCTGGGGCTCCGGCTCCGGCACCTTCACCAAGGGTAAGATCACCGGCGGCTTCACCGTCACCCTCAAGTCCAACGGCCTCTGGGCCGCGAACGGCAAACTCAGCCTCGCCCTCACCGACAAGCTCTCCGTCACCGGCGAGGCGATCTACGACGAGGCCAAGAAGAAGGAGGAGCGCCTCGTCATCAAGGGCACCATCACCGTCACCGACTACCAGTTCTTCGAGGGCACCAAGGGCGAGAAACAACTCTTCAAGGTCGACGCCACCATCCCCGTTCCCGCGCTCTCCGTCGGCCGCAGCGGCGTCGTCATCAACATCGGCGGCGGCGTGAAGCTCGGCTGGGCCTTCGGCCCCGGCAAACTCAACCTCACCGGCACCGCCACCTTCAACCCCCTCGCCGACGATCCCGAGATCGCGCTCGATTTCATCGGCACCGCCAGCATCGGCGCCAGCCTCTCCGCCATCGCCAACATCTACGCCGAGGGCGCCGTCCAGATCGACGCCTTCGTCGCCAAGGCCGGCGCCGCCATCGGGCTCGAACTCACCGGCACCGCCTCCCTCAACGTCAACGCCAACGCCAAGGTCCAGGCCGACTACAAGAAGCGCGAAAACAACGAATACGCCTTCCGCTCGCGCATGGATCTCTCCGCCGATGCCGCCGTGAAACTCCGTCTCGCGCTCGACGCCTACTTCCGCGCCTACGCCGAGACCTTCTTCGGCTGGGGCAAGAGCGAGAAATGGACCTGGAACCTTGCCGCCAAGGAGTTCGATCCCGGCGTCAAACTCTACGTCTCCGTCCCCTTCCTCTACAGCAGCGACGGCGGCCTCGTTCTCCCCTCGGCCAAGGACGTCTCCTTCGCCGAGCCCAAGGTCGACGCCGGCGCCACCCTCAAAAACAGCTGGGCCGGCAACGAGCCCACCGCCAAGCAGCCCATCGACTCCTGATCCGCCGTCATTTTTCCGCCCGCGCCTCTGTCGCCCTGTCCTCGGTCGCTCTTCCGCTCTTAACAATGTCCACCTTCCCCGGCTCCCCTCCCGTCCTCAAAGGCGGACTCGTCCTCCTCGATCCGACCTCCGGCGCGGTGCAACGCGTCATATCTTTCCAATACAATCCCGAGACCGTCTCCCGCAGCCTGGCCCCGCAGACGACCTCCGGCGACGGCGACCGCTCCGAGGCGCTCCGCCTCAAAGGCCCTCCCGTCGAGACCATCAAGCTCGACGCCATCCTCGACGCCACCGACTCCCTCGGCCTCCCCGCCGACGATCCTGCCGCGCGCGACGCCCGCGAGCTCGGCGTCCAGCCCGCCCTCGCGGCCCTCGAGGTGCTGCTCTATCCGGAAAGCGGCGTCCTCCAGCAGAACCACAACCTCGCCTCCCTCGGCACGCTCGAGATCACGCCCGCCGTCGCCCCGCTCACGCTCCTCGTCTGGGGACGCCAGCGCGTGGTCCCCGTTCGTCTCACCGACTTTTCCGTCGTCGAGGACTCTTTCGATCCCTCGCTCAACCCTGTCTCCGCCAAGGTCTCTCTCGGCTTCCGCGTCCTCAGCGTCAACGACCTCGATTTCACCTCCAAGGGCGCGAGCCTCTACATGCTCCACCACCAGAGCCGCGAGCGCCTCGCCGCCAAAGGCCCCGCTTCCGCGCTCTCCACCCTCGGCCTCAACGGCATCCCCGCATGAGCATCGATCCCCTCGCCTTCCTCGGCGCCACCCCGCCCGCGCCTTTCCCTCCCTCCAGCCGCTACCACGGCGTCGAGATCGTCCGCGAAACCCTGCCCGACGGCCGCGTTGTTTCCCGCCTCCGCCGCCGTTTCGTCCCGCAACCGGAGAATTTCACCACCCTCCAGGAGCACTCCCTCGTCGAGGGCGAACGTCTCGATCACCTCGCCGCCCGCTACCTCGGCGACCCGACGATGTATTGGAAGATCTGCGACGCCAACCTCGCCTTTCGCCCCGACGACCTCGTCGCCGAACCCGGCCGCGTTCTCCGTCTCACCCTCCCCGAGGGTCTTACGCCGCCCCCGCCGCATGCTTAAAGGCGTTCACCTTTCCATCCTCATCGGCCCCGTCGTCGCCGCGCCCGTGCCGCGCGAAGTCGCCGACGCGCTCGTCTCCGCCCAGGTCACTGTCGCCGCCGGCCAGCGCAGCGGTTTCCAGCTCGTGTTCACCTACGGAAAAGAGAGCACGATCAACAACACGCTCCTCCCCGTCGGCTACTTCGATCCCGGCCTGCGCGTTATCCTCGTCGCGACGATCAACAGCATTCCCACCGTCCTCATGGACGGCCTCATCACCCGCCAGGAGATCTCGCCCTCCAGCCAGCCCGGCCAATCGCGCCTCACCGTCACCGGCGAGGACGTCAGCGTGGCCATGGACATGATCGATTTCTCCGGCTTCCCCTACCCCGCGATGCCTCCCGAGGCGCGCATCCTGGCCTGCATCGCCAAATACGCGATGTTCGGCCTCATCCCGGCCATCATCCCGAGCATCTTCCCCGACGTCTCCATCCCGACCAGCGAGATTCCCACCCACCAAGGCACCGACCTCGCCTATATCAAGAAACTCGCCGAGGACGCCGGCTACATTTTCTACATCGAGCCCGGCCCCGCCCCCGGCACCAACATCGCCTATTGGGGCCCTGAGATCCGCGTCGGCGTCCCGCAGCCCGCGCTCAACATAAACTTCGACGCCCACACAAACGTCGAGTCGCTCAGCTTCAGCCAAGACGGCCTCTCCCGCGAGCTGCTCTACATGATGGTCCACGAGCCGACCTCGCGCGTGAACATCCCCATCCCGCTCCCGAGCGTCAGCCTTCTAAAGCCGCCCCTCGCCGCGCGCCCCGCCATTCCCCTCAAGTTCAAAAAACTCGAGACCGCGCACCTCAATCCGCTTCGCGCCGCCCTCCTCGGCGTGTCACAGGCCGCCAACTCCACCGACGCCGTCACCGGCACCGGCTCGCTCGACGTCCTCCGCTACGGCCGCCCGCTCAAGGCCCGCCAACTCGTCGGCGTGCGCGGCGCCGGCCCCGCCTGCGACGGCCTCTATTACGTCAAGAGCGTCACCCACAACCTGAAGCCCGGCGAATACAAGCAGTCCTTCTCCCTCGTCCGCGACGGCCTCGTCTCCCTCGTCCCCAAGGTCCCCGTATGAGCACCAACGCCCCCACCAAATACTACGGCAAATACCGCGGCACGGTGATGATGAACATCGACCCCATGCAATGCGGTCGCCTCCTCGTGCAGGTGCCCGACGTCCTCGGAGTCGGCGTCTCCAGTTGGGCCCAGGCCTGCGTGCCGCTTTCGGGAAAACAAATGGGCGCCTGGTTCGTCCCCGTCATCGGCGCCGGCGTCTGGGTCGAGTTCGAGAAAGGCGACCCCGATTACCCGATCTGGAGCGGCTGCTCCTGGGGCTCCGCCGCCGAGACGCCCGCCCTCGCCCTCGCCGGCCTCCCCGTGTCGCCGAGCATCGTGCTCCAGACCACCGGCCAGAACACGCTCATGATTTCCGACGCTCCCGGTCCCGCCGGCGGCATTCTTCTGAAAACGCTCACCGGCGCCCTCATCTCGATCAACGACGTCGGCATCACCCTCTCCAACGGCAAAGGCGCCACCCTCGTGATGGCCGGCCCGGCCGTGACCATCAACGCCGGCGCCCTGGTCGTCACGTAGCGCCGCGGTGCGGCGCCACGTGAATCTCAAATTTCAAATCTCAGATCTCAAATTCTCCGCTCATGCCCGGCCTCGTCCTCCATTTCGGCGCCACCGTCACCTGCACCCACGGCGGCCAAGCCACGCCCACCATGACCGCCCCGCGCGTGCTTGTCTCCGGTCAACCCGTCGCCGTCGCCGGCCCGCCCTACACCGTCGCCGGCTGCCCCTTCCCGCCGCCCAACGCCGGCAACGGCCCCTGCGTCACCGGCAGTTTCACGACTCCCGCCGTCCGCGTCCTCGCGATGGGTTTCCCGGTTCTCATCAACGCCAGCCCCTCCGTCTGCGCCCCCACCGGCACTCCTCTGATCCCCTCCGTCGTCCAACCCCGCGTAGTAGCCACCTAAACACTACGCCCGATTCGCCCCTGTCCTCCGTCGCTCCGTCCTCCGTCTTCCGGCTCCTCTCACCCCGATCCAGCATGCACCTCTCCTTCCCCTTCCGCTTCGACTCCCGCGGCCTGACCGCCGAGGCGCCCGACGAGGACGCCTACATCCGCGATCTCATCGAGCAGGTGCTCTTCACCACGCCCGGCGAACGCGTCAACCGCCCCGACTTCGGCTCCGGCCTCCTTCAACTCGTCTTCGCCGGCAACTCCGACGCCCTCGTCGCCGCCACCCAGCTCTCCGTGCAAGCCTCCCTCCAGCAATGGCTCGGCGACCTCATCGAGGTCGAGGCCGTCGAGGTCGAACGCTCCGACGCCACCCTCACCGTCACCCTCCGCTACCTCGTCCGTCGCAACCAGCGCCGCCAGATCGCGCGCCTCGACCACCGCGCGTCATGAGCAACGCCCCCGCCGCCCCCCAATACCACTGCGACGACCTCGGCCGCCGCCGCGCCGTCCTCGCCCAGCCGCCGCCCGTCGCGCCCGATCCCGACAAGCGCCTCAACGGGCTCGACTACCTCGAGGTCGCCACCGTCGACCAACGCGAGCTCGACGTCTTTTTCCTCATCCCGCTCAACCTCCCCGCCGCGCCCGAAAACTTCGCCATCGAGGGCGGCGAACGCATCACCGGCATCCGCGTCACCGCCATCGTCGCCACCGCCGGCCGCCGCGTCCGCATCCGCGTCTCCGCCCGCGGCGATTTTTCCACCTACGTTCTCCGCGTCGTCGCCTCGCCCACCGACGCCGCGCCGCCCGCCACCTTCGACCCGCGCCTCTCCGCGCTTCCCTTCTCCTTCAAGGTCGCCTGCCCCTCCGACTTCGATTGCCGCGCCGACGAATCCTGCCCGCCCGAGATCCCCACCGAGCCCGAGCTCGACTACCTCGCCAAGGACTACGCCAGCTTCCGCCGCCTCATGCTCGACCGCCTTTCGGTGCTCATGCCCGACTGGCGCGACCGTCACCCCGCCGACCTCCAGGTCGCCCTCGTCGAGCTCCTCGCCCACGCCGGCGACCACCTCAGCTACTACCAGGACGCCGCCACCACCGAGGCCTACCTTGGCACCGCCCGCCTCCGTAGCTCCGTCCGACGCCACGCCCGCCTCCTCGACTACGCCCTCGGCGAAGGTTGCAACGCCCGCGCCTTCATTCACCTCCGCGTCGCCGAATCTGCCACCGGCAAAACCCTCCCCGTCGGCGCCGCCGTCCAGTTCTCCACCCGCCTCGCCGATCTGCCTGTCCAGGCCGAGGCCCTTCCCGCCGGCCCCGCCGCCGCCCGCGCCACCGTTTTCGAACCTCTCCACGCCCTCACTCTCCGCGCCTCGCACAACGAGATCCAGTTCCACACCTGGAGCGATACCCTCTGCTGCCTCCCGCGCGGCGCCACCCGCGCCACCCTCGTCAATCCCTACGACTCCGCCAACCCGGCCTTCGGCCTCGACCTCCGCCCTGGCGATCTGCTCCTCCTCGAGGAAACGCGTTCGCCCGTCACCGGCCTTACCGCCGACGCCGACCGCTCCCGTCGCCACGTCGTCCGCCTCGAAACCGTCCGTCTCGGTCCCACCGTCGTCGACCCCATCGCCGGCAACGCCCAAGTCCCGTTCTACATCGCCGAGATCACCTGGCGCGCGGAGGACGCCCTCCCCTTCGCACTCCGCCTCTCCGCCCGTGTCGCCGATTCTTCCATCCCGGTCGCCACCGCCGTCGCCCGCGGCAAC
>CBIHRE010000074.1:0-13590 GCA_966212385.1 uncultured Akkermansia sp.
GGTTCCTTCATCGCCGAAGGTTTTGGCACGCCCAGCACATTGCTTTCCCAAGCTACTACCAGCGCGTCTTACGCCGTGATCAAAGCCGACGGCAATGTTTACGATTTTGCGGCACTGGATGCGAGCCGGAAGCTGGTTCTCGGTTCCACGGTCGTCACTTATGTGACCACGGCGGGCACAGGTAATGTCACTCAAGGAAACAGCACGGTGCCCGTCGATGTCGTCGCGGGCACGGGAATTCGTCTCGGCAACTCCATTACCGTGACAGGTGGTCTGCGTTTCAACACGAGCACCGCCACGAACATCGATACGGCTTCCTCGGGCCGCTTGCTTACCACGGGCGGTTTGCTGATCACTCCCAACGTGGGCTCCAGCAACGTCACCGTTGGCGGTGCCGGCAACGGCATGCGTCCCGGCGGCAATGTTTCCGGCGGCGAGTTCATAATTCATAACTACAACGATCAGGGTGGCGCGCTGGTCCTCAACTCCGGCGGAGCCATTGTGAATAACAATAGCTCCACCAATCTGACGATCGCCGGCAACGGCACGACGATCGTCAACAACGGCATGGGCATCAGCGGCGCTTGGCGCCTCTTGGGCGGCACCCTTCAGTTCGGCAACAACTCGGCGGCCGGTAGCTTCACTGGATCCTCCCTGTTGAACAACGGCACGGTCGCCTTCAAACGCACCGACAACTTCACGTTCTCAGGCGTCATCAGCGGTTCAGGCGCG
This sequence comes from uncultured Akkermansia sp., assembly GCA_966212385.1. Lineage (GTDB taxonomy): Bacteria > Verrucomicrobiota > Verrucomicrobiia > Opitutales > Opitutaceae > IMCC26134_A. Next base: position 733 of record CBIHRE010000074.1, read on the forward strand.
GTGACGCAAGCGGGCTCGGGTGAAGTCACTCTCAGCGGTGCGAACACGTATAGTGGCGTGACGAATCTCAACGCCGGTTTTCTTGTTTTCTCGAATCTGGGGAATCTCGGAACCAACACCTCGATCAATCTCAACGGCGGTGGTCTCAAGTGGGCGACCGGCACCACGACCGATATCTCCACACGCACGGTTAATCTTACCGCAGGCACCTCGACCCTCAATACCAACGGCAACGATGTCACCATCGCCGGTTCCATCGGCGGTTCCGGTGCGGGTGCGCTCGGAAAGAGCGGTTCCGGCACTCTCACGCTTTCCGGGGCGAATTCCTACACCGGAGGAACCACTGTGAATGGAGGCGTGTTGAGCGTCGCCAACTCCTCCGGCTCCGCCACGGGCACCGGTTTGGTGAATATCGTCAACGGCGGCACTTTGGCCGGCACCGGATCCATCGGCGGCGTCGTCTCGGTCGCGTCCGGCGGTATCGTCGCTCCTGCGGGCTCGGGCGTCGGCACGCTCACCGCAGCTGGGCTCACTCTCGCCTCCGGCTCGGTCCTCGATTACAACGTGGCGTCGACGAGTTCCTATGACCGGATCGTCACTACCGCGTCCAACGGCCTCACCATCAATGGCGGCGGTCTGCACCTTTACAATGCGGGCGGCACCTCTCCCTTGTCCACCCCCGGCACTTACAATCTCGTTCAGTTCTCCGGTGCCGTGCAGGGAACCGGACCGAGCGCGCTCTCGGTTCTTAATCCCCAAGCTGGCTACTCCTATACCTTCGGCGCCAGCGGTAATTCCCTCACCGTGTTGGTCGAGCTCGAGGCTATCCTGAGCCAGTGGATCTCGACTGGTGCAGGCAGCTGGGGTTCGAGCTCCAATTGGAACGGTGGCGTCCCCACGACAGGTTACACCGCGCAGTTTACCACCGCTCTTTCCGCTCCGGCCACGGTCACCTTGGATGGAAACCGGACGGTCAACGGCTTGGTTTTTAGCAGCGTCAACGGCTACACCATCGCGCAAGGCACCGGTGGCTCCCTCACCCTCGACAAGGGGGCCAAGAAGGTCGACGTGAACGTCGCCGTCGGCGACCATGTCATCTCCGCTCCTGTCGTGTTGACCTCTAGCTTGAACGCGGGGACGGAAGCGAACGCCAGTCTCACTCTGAGCGGCGTGGTCTCGGGGCCGGGCGGCGTGTTTAAGAGCGGGCCGGGAACCTTGAACCTAAATGGTCACAACACCTTCGCCGGCGACACCAGCGTCACGGCCGGCACGCTCGGTTTCGCCTTCTACGACAGCTTCGGCTCCGGGGCGCTGACGTTGGATGGCGCCACCCTCAAATACGGCGTGGGCAACACCGCCGACATTTCGAATCGCGTCATCAATATCGGCGTGAATGGCGCCACCTTCGATACCAACGGCAACGACGTCATCTGGCTGAACGCGGTTGGCAACGGAAGCACCGGCCAGTTCACCAAGGCCGGAGCGGGCATTCTCTCGCTCGCCGCCGCCAGCACCCGCGCGAGCGATATTCTCCTCAAGGGCGGCACCCTCCAGGTTGACGGCAATGACCGCCTCGGCGCCGCTGCGGCTTCCTTGATCTTCGACGGAGGCACCTTGGCAACGGTCGGCAACATGAGCCTTGAGACGACCGTCGATACCACCACCACGCCACGTTCCATCTTGGTGAACGGCGGCAATGGCACGATCAACGTTCCCGCCAACTCCACCCTGACCGTATCTGGCGCGATCACCGGAACCGGCACGCTCGCCAAAGCCGGCACCGGCACCCTAAGCCTCACCACCGTCGGCAACGCGGCGCGCACGGGCGGTTTCAAGCTCCAGGACGGCACGCTCCATTTCAACAACACCGGGGCGATCAACACCACGGCTTTCCTCGGAACCGGAGCAGTGACCCTCGAAGGTGGCACCGTGACCGCCGCGACCACGGCTGGCAACACGCTCTCGATCGGTAACGCGATCGATATCCCGGCAGGCAAGACCGCCGCTATTATCACGCCCAATCGTTTTGCGCTGGGCGGCGCGGTTACCGGCGGCGGCACGCTCAACATGAGCATCAACACGAATACGACCCGTGCGGATCTATCCAACACGTGGACCGGGTTTACCGGCACGCTCAATCTCACCGGCACCGGCGGCGTGCGCCTTTTGAATAATGGCGGTGGTTTCAACACCGGCAGCTTTGGCAACACCACGTTGAACGCCGGAGCGGGCCTCTCCCTGATCATCGCGACCAACTCGAACGGCAACACGATCCCGATCGGTTCCTTGAGCGGTGGTGCCACGCTCTCCAACTCCAACGGTGGAGCGCCCACCTGGCAGATTGGAGCTCTCAACGGCAATACGACCTTCTCGGGCAACATCACCCAAGGTAATTCGCACAACCATCTGACGAAGGTGGGCACCGGCACGCTCACGCTTACTGGCGCCACCCTCCAGAATGGTCTAACCACGGTGAATGCCGGCACCTTGCTGATCGATGGGGCGGTCCCCGCTTCCGTCGCCACCGCGCCCACCGCGCCCGCCCGCTTCGTCACCGTCGCCGCCGCCGGCACGCTTGGCGGTTCGGGCACCATCACGCCCGATGCCGTGATCAACGGCGGTCTGCGTCCGGACTCCACGGGCGACAAGGGCGGCCAGTTGACTTTCGGTGGCATCCTCGAGCTCCTCGCCACCGCCACCACGCAGTTCGACTTCAAGGGTGCGAATTTCACGGGGGTTAAGGCGACCTCGACCACCGATGGCTCCGTTACCTACAACGGTCTGCTGAAGTTCAACTTCCTCGGCACCGTGTTCAACGGCAGCTACAAGGTGTTCGATATTTCGGCCGCTTCCGCCGGCGCCTTCACCGGCGTCTCGGTGACTACGACTACCACCACGGAGACCGCGCTTGCCAATTCCGGCACCGTCTGGTCCGGCACCGTGGGCGCGCAGAGCTACTCGTTCGATGCTTCGACCGGTATCCTGAGTGTCACTGGTGGCTCCACCTCCGTCACGCCCGGCGTCTCCACGCTTAGTGCCACAGCCGGCAGCGGCAAGGTCGACCTCTCCTGGACCGCCGCCTCGGGCGCCGACACCTACACGGTGAAACGCTCCTCGGTTCAGGGCGGGCCTTACACCAACCTCATCGCCAACCTCGCCGGCACGACCTACAGCGACACGTCGGTGACCAACGGCACCACCTACTACTACGTGGTTCAGGCCAAGAACTCCTCGTCAAACCTGTCGGGCTCCCTCTCCAACGAGGTCTCCGCTATTCCGGTGGCCGCTCCGGCCCACACCGCCCTCCAGACCTGGCGCTTCGATCAGTTCGGCGTCTATGACGACACCGGCGCGGTGCTCGCCGGCGATACCGAGGACTTCGATGGCGATGGCCTCGCCAACCTCCTCGAGTATGCCCTCGGCACCAATCCGACGGTCGCCAACGCCAGCCCGATCGCGGTCGCGAAGTCCGGCAACTTCCTGACCCTCACCTACCCGCGCCGCAGCCCGGCCGACGCCGCTCTCACCTACACCGTGCAGGGCACCAACGACCTAGGCACCGCCTTCGCCACCGGCACGGGCGCCACTGTCACCACGGGCTCGACCTCGGTCTATACCGATGACGTGAACGTCGGCACCACGGGCACGCGTCGCTTCCTGCGCCTGTCGGTCTCCTACACCGCGCCCTAAGGCCGGCGGTAGCGTCTCGGCCTTGTTTGTCTTCAGCCCCGCGGCTTCGGTCGCGGGGCTTTGGGTTTTTAACCATACCAACGGCCGTCTGTTTTGGGCTTCAGGTGATCGAGCGCAGAGACGCTTCGTCTGCTCCGGCCAAAAGTCTCCGTCCAATTAGTCGGCCGGTATCTGGAGACTGCGTCCTCCGTGCCGCGGCACTCCGCTAGTATACTTATACCAAGAGTTGATAGCTTTGCGATCCTCGGGAACTTATAAGCCCACGATTAGAGCCAAAATCACGCGGATTATTTGTTCTGGATCGGGGCGGTTGACACGGATCGGTCTTGACGACGCAGGGGGTATTTGGGTAGGTAAATATGCTCACTAAAATCCCTATGATTCCAATTCGATTCGCTCTAAGTTACCTTTTGCTGGCTCTGGCTGTAATATCGTCTCTACATGCAGATTCTTATCAAGGTCCGGATGGAAATACATACAATTACATGGCGGTTAACTGGATAAAAAGGTCAGGCATGGAGAGGATGGCTGATTATAATAGTTATCCGTCGAACTACGCCTACCAAAATGGCCATTTTTCCGAGTCGGGCGTGGCGCTTTTTGGCCCAGCGGGAACTCAATACTTTTCGGAAACGATAGCATGGCATGAACTGAAATATCAATATCAAGACGGCTGCAGAATAGGCTATTTCCATGAGGATCGCTCCGAAAAATACACCTCCATAAAAGATACTGTAAGAACATACCTATACTACTCCTATACCCCTGGGGACGTCATGCCAGCGCCCCGTGTGAATGTAATCCCATCACCGCCAAGCCGCACGGCACCGGGGACAATGCCCAACCCAAGCAGCATAACCGGCACAACACTTGTAGGTGCAGGCAGCATAACCATAATTGCCCCGGCCCCGGCCCCTTATTTTCCACTCAATTGGGAGAATGTAAACGCCGGAGAAACTGCAGATAGTTATTATTACAGCACTTGGGCCATGGTGATCTACTCCAATACCCCCATAGATGCTTCAAGGTTCGTTGATTTCGATGATAATGAGGACTTGGAGGGGGGCTGGGCTGGGGTGGAGGGCGAAGGCACGGGAACCGAACTCATCGAGGGATCCGAACTCATCGGAAATAGAAGTGTGAAGATTGCCATAGGAAATTGTATCGTTCCGGATGGCGGCTCCTATGGCACCTGTAACGCAAGTTTAAATATACGCCTTGTCACAACCCCGCAGATTCCGCTATTCAGCCTCTGGAAGTGTAAGAGCGCCATCTCGAACGACACCGGTCTGCCCATCCCCTCCTCCGCCTATACCTTCTCGGTCACCGGCACCGGCGCAACCTTCACCACAACCTCCACTGAATGCGGAGTCTACGAGATCGAGGTGACTACCATGTTTGGCACTCACATCCTCTGGGTCTTGATGAACGCTCCGTCCATCGATACTCCCTTGGAACTCCAAGTCTTCCACGACCAAACCGGAACACAAATTCCATCAGGAGGTAGTGGGTATATAGCCCTCGAACCGGGCGTCCATCTGTTCGCCGCTACGCCGCTGGATCCGACGTTTTCCGATTATCGCATGGCTGTTCAGTATCATTGGAGCCTTACAGATGTTTTCCAAGTTGGAGGAGGCAGTATAGAAGTGGTTGACTGGCAGGGGAACCCCACTCCGGACGGAGAATTCTGCAAGGTGACGATTGCACATAGCGGGCTCTTCTCTCTCTGGGTATATGCCACCTGCCCCGAACTTCCCTCCCTAGAAAGCATAACCTTCGGTTTCGATATAGGCGTGGGAGTTGAGTAAACCCGAGGGCCGCGATTAAAGACGCCCCGGTTTCGTCCCTGATAAGGTCTGTCAGGGTGTTTCGGGATGAAGTCCAATGCCTGCGAAGGTGACGGAGCGGTGCGGCTTCGTTTGTAGTTGGGCGAATGCGTTTTTTCCAACGCTGACGGTCTGGCTGCTGGAGCGTTTCCCCCGCGCGAAGCGGGTCTCGATCTGAACTCCGTGTTCGAGCGTTTCGGACGAATAACGCGTCGATGGGCTCAAAAGCGCCCTCAGGACCGTCGACTTTTGTCGACGCGAGCTTACGCCGCCGGCGAGGCGGCGTAAGCTCCGTGCTGCTGCTCTTCAAACTGCTCTCCTTCCGGCAAGCCTCGCCCGGTCCGGACTTAGTCGGCGCTGAAAATCACCTCAAGGCATTATTCCATAATGGCTTGAGGTTGTTGGCGAGGGCTGCATTTTCCCGGAAAGAGACGTTTTGATAAAACAAACGCAGGAAACAGAGATGAAGCCAAAGAAGAGCATACACAATCCGCAGCGAGAGCTGTTTCGGGTGGAATTATCACTGCTGGTGGACGCGGAGCATCCGCTGGTGAGACTGGGAGGGAAGATCGACTGGACGGGGTTCGAGGAGCTGCTCGGGACGACGTATCACGCGAAGCAAGGGGCGCCGGGAGTTGATACAAGGTTGATGGTGGCGCTGCATTACCTGAAATATCAGCACGACCTGAGCGACGAGGCCGCGGTGGCGAGATGGGTGGAGAACCCGTATTGGCAGCACTTCAGCGGAAGGCAGTTTTTCGAGCACGAGTTTCCAATCGACCCGTCGAGCATGACGAGGTGGCGCAAGCGGCTGGGAGAGGCCGGGGCGGAGGCGATGTTGAGGGCGACAATCGAGACGGCGGTGGCGATGAAAGCGCTGCGGCCTGCGCAGGTCGCGCATGTGAACGTGGACACGACGGTGCAGACAAAAGCGATTAGGCATCCGACGGATGCGCGACTTTATGACCGGGCGCGGGAACGCTTGGTGAAGAGGCCGCGCAAGGCCGGCCTCTCGATCAAGCAAAGTTACGAGCGGGTGGGCCGACGACTGGTGATGATGATGGCCGGCCGTTATGCGCACGCCCGGCAAATGCGTCGCTCAAAAGCCTGCGTGCGCAAACTGCGCACCAACCTGGGCCGGGTGATCCGGGAAATCGAACGCCAAGACGGGCCGGAGACGCTGCGAATGCTGGTTGATACAAGCAAACGCATCCACGCGCAGAAGCGGACCGATGAGCAAAAGACCTACAGCGTGCATGAACCGCAGACCGCGTGCATCGCCAAGGGCAAGGCGAGGTGCAAATATGAATTTGGCCAGAAGGTGAGCGTGGCCACGACAAGCAAAGGCGGCTGGCTGCTCGGAGCGAAGTGCATGCCGGGCAATCCGTATGATGGACACACGTTGAAGACCCAGATGGAGCAGGTGGAGCGGGTTTATATCAAAAAGGAGCGCATCAAAACGGTTCACGTGGACATGGGCTACCGCGGGCACGATTACAGCGGCCCGACCGAGATCATCGTGGACCGCCGTCGACGCGGTGAGATCCCCAAGCGTGTCTGGGATGGATGAAGCGCCGTGCCGCGGTCGAGCCCACCATCGGACACCTCAAAAGCAGCTATCGCTTGGACTGGAACCGCCTGAAGGGTGCCGCAGGCGACGCCCTCAACGTGCTCTTCAGCGCCGCCGCCATGAACTTTGCGAAGCTCCTCCGCTTCCTCTTGGCCTTTTGGCGGCTTCTCCTCCTGATCATTTTCCCGCCGGCCCCTTCACCCCGCTTTGCGTAAACCCGCTTTTTCAGGGCCGACGGACTTATCGTCGGCCGGCGAGCTTGCGCATTGAAGTCTGCCTCTGCGGCGCCACTGCCGGCTCAGACGGCCGCATCCCCGCGTTCAACCTCAGGCGCGCCTGGGGTGGTCTGGCGCAATGCATCCCCCTTATCCAAAACGCTTCCCACTTCTGCCGTGCAATCCCGCCACGATTGCCTCCTCCACCGAATCTGCCGCCGGCCCGAACCTCGTCATCACCTTACGATAACCTCACCGTTTGAGGTCCAATCGCGGAATCCGGGTTAAAATCAATAAACGCGATTCGGGCGCGCTACTTGTTGCCGCCGGCCTGGGCGCCTCCGCCGAACCATGCGGCGTCGATGCGGCGACTTTGGCCGGGGCGGAGATCGAGATCGAGGGAGCGGCCGGCGTAAACGAGGCGGCCGCCTTCGCCGCCGACGCTGCGGACGGTGACGGAGACCGGTTTCGAGTCCGCCCATTCGACGTCGACTTCGAAGCCGCCTCGGGCGCGCAGGCCTCGCACCGAACCGGCGGGCCAGGCGGCGGGCAGCGCGGGGAGCAGATCGATGCCGTCGAGGTGGCTTTGCACGAGCATCTCGGCGACGCCCGCCACGAAGGCGAAGTTGCCGTCGATCTGGAAAGGCGGATGCGCGTCGAAGAGATTGGGATACACGCCGCCTCCGTCGAGTTTCACGCCGTCGATGGTGGCCCCGACGGGACGGAGCAGGTTGCGGACAAACACGTGGGCGCGATCGCCGTCGCGGAGGCGGGCCCAGAGATTGATGCGCCAGCCGAGGGCCCAGCCGGTGCTTTCGTCGCCGCGCAACTCCAGCGAACGCCGCGACGCGGCGAGAAGCTCCGGAGCGGCGGGGGTGATGGAGCGTCCCGGATAAAGACCGAAAAGGTGCGAGGTGTGGCGGTGGTGGACGTCGGTTTCGACGAGGTCGTCCGCCCATTCCTGCAATTGGCCGCGGGCACCGACCTGATAGGGCAGCAGGCGGGCCTCGGCGGCGGCGACGCGGTGGGTGAAGTCGTCGTCGATCTTCAACACGCGGGCGGCGTCGCGGATGTTGGCGAAGAGATCGCGAATGATCGCCAGGTCCATCGTGGCGCCGACGGCGACGGCCCCCTTGCCGGGCGTGGAGATGCGGAAGGTCGCCTCGGGCGAGGTCGAGGGCGCGGTGACGAGCCGGCCTTGGGGATCCTCGACGAGCCAATCGAGGCAGAATTCGGCGGCGCCCTTCATGAGCGGCCAGGCGCGCTCGCGCAGGAAAGCCTCGTCGCGGCCGAAGGCGTAGTGTTCCCAGAGGTGCTGGCAGAGCCAGGCGGCGGACATCTGCCAGTTGGCCCACTCCGCGCCGCCCTCGCCGTAGGCGCCGACGGGTGCGCTCTGGGCCCAGAGATCGCTGTTGTGGTGGGCGACCCAGCCGCGGGCGCCGTAATTGATCTCGGCGGTGCGGGCGCCGTTCACGGCGAGGCGTTGGATAAAGTCGAAGAGCGGCTCATGGCACTCGGCGAGGTTGGCCACCTCGGCGGGCCAGTAGTTCATCTCGGTGTTGATATTCAGGGTGTAGTTCGAGCTCCAGGGCGGGCGGATGGAGTCGTTCCAAATGCCCTGCAGATTGGCCGGGAGGCCGCCGGGACGGGAGCAGGCGATGAGAAGGTAGCGACCGTAGTTGAAAAGCAGCGCTGCCAACCCGGGATCGGGTTCACCGCGGGCGAAGCGCAGGAGGCGAGCGTCGGTGTCGAGGCTCCGGGCGGCGGGCGAACCGCCGAGGTCGAGGCTCACGCGGCGATAGAGCGCTCGGTGGTCGGCGAGATGGCGATCGAGGAGCTCGGACCAAGGGCGGGCGGAAGCGGCGTCCAGGGCGGGGCGGACGATCTCGCCGGGGTCGCGTCCGTTCCGGCCGGGCTCGCGGTCGACTCCGGCGAAGCTGGTGGCGGCGGAGAGGATGATCGTGGCCGAATTGGCGCCTTGCACGGAAACCGGGAACGCCCCGTCGGAGACCTTGCCACCCTCCGCGAGCACGCGGACGCGAAGCTCGGCTTTCATGCCCCCGCCGAAAGCGTCCTCGCCGTAGATGACCGGCTTGTCGGACTTGCGGTAGCTGGGCTCGGAGTGGATCGGGGCGCGTGTATCCAGCACCATCTCGCCGGGACCTTCCGGCCTGATCGTGCTACGGTGCGGGCTGCCGACTCTCGCGATGAAACTCAGCCGTCCGGGTTGGTCGCAGGTCAGCCGGACCACGATCGCCTGGTCGGGGCGGCTGGCGAAGACCTCGCGGGTGTAGGTGGCGCCGTCGAGCTGGTAACGAGTGGTGACGACGGCGCGGTCAAGATCGAGGGTGCGCGAGTAGGCGGTCGGCTCGCCCAATGGCAACAACAGCGTGAGGTCGCCGAGCGGCTGGTAGGCTTGCGTGAAGGGACCCTGCATCTGCTTCGCGAGCTGATAGGCCGCGGCGTGCTCGCCGGCGAAGAGCGCGGCGCGGATCTTGGGCAGAACCTCGCGGGCGCCGGGGTTGTTCCATTCCTTGGGGCCGCCGGACCAGAAGGAGGATTCGTTGAGTTGAAGCCGTTCCTCGGTGACGCCGCCGAAGACCATCGCGCCGAGGCGGCCGTTGCCGACGGGCAGGGCCTCGGTCCAGTGCGCCGCGGGTTGGTCGTAGCGGAGGGTCGACTCGTTCGCCGCGGAGAGGGCGGGAAGCGCGGTGGCGAGGGAGAAAACGGAAAGCGCGACCGGGGGCAGGGTGGGGCGTGGCATGCGGCTGAAAAGTGGGCCGCCGCCCAGTGCGTGTCGAGGCCTCGGGCCGGCCTGCGAGTCAACCTGCGGCGCGGGCGCCGCGCGCCCGGGCGAAGGCCGCGGCGAGATCGTCGATGCGCATCGGCTTGCTCACATAATCGTCCATGCCGGCGGCGAGGCAGGCTTCGCGGTCGCCTTCCATGGCGTTGGCGGTGACGGCGATGATCCAAGGGCGTCCGTGCGGCGGAGGCTGGGCTCGCAGGCGACGGGTGGTCTCGAAGCCGTCGAGCTCGGGCATCTGGACATCCATGAGCACGATGTCGTAGGGCTGGCGGGCGAGGGCCTCGAGCACTTCGAGACCGTTGCCCGCGAGGTCGACTCGATAGCCGAGGCGGGAGAGCAGGTGCTGCGCGACGCGCTGGTTCACGGGATTGTCCTCGGCGACGAGGATTCGCTCGTGAGGGGCGTCCGCCGGGTTTTCCGTCACGGTTTGGAAACGTGTCGGCGAAGACGTCCCTCCGGGCGAGTCGGGGCCCGCGCCGCCGACCGCGCGGCAAAGCGCCTCGTGGAGCTGGGCGGGCTTGGCGGGTTTTCCGAGGACGGCGGCGAAAAGGGCGCGTTCCTCGGCGGGGATATCGTGGCCGATGGAGCTGAGGAGCACGAGCGGCAGGCGAGCGCGCGCCGGGACGGCCCGGATGGCGCGGGCGAGGTCGACGCCGTCCATCCCGGGCATGTGCATGTCCAAGACGGCCAGGTCGAAGGCGTCGGGGCCGCGCAAGATCTCCAGCGCGGAGGGAGCGTCGGGCACGGCGCGGGCGAAAGCCTCCCAGCGGGCGGCGAGGTCCGCGAGGATGCGTCGGTTGGTGGAGTTGTCGTCGACGACAAGCAGGCGCGCGCCGCGGAGGGATGCGCGCGTCGGCTGGATGCGGCGCGGGCCGGGGGGAAGCCATTCGGCTCGGATGCTGAAGGAAAAGGTGGAGCCGACGCCGGGTTCGCTTTCTAGCCACATGCGCCCGCCCATGAGCTCGGCGAGACGGCGGCTGATGGCGAGGCCGAGGCCGGTGCCGCCGTATTTGCGCGTGGTGGAGGCGTCGACCTGGGTGAAGGCGGAGAAGAGCCGCTTCCGCGCCTCCTCGGGGATGCCGATGCCGGTGTCGCGCACGGAGAACACGAGGTGGCGTTGGCCGTCCGTCTCGACGAGCGGATGCACGCTGACGTGGATCTCGCCGCGCTCGGTGAACTTGAGGGCGTTGCCGACCAAGTTGACGAGGATCTGGCGAAGGCGGGTGGAATCGCCGCGGATGCCGCGAGGCACGCCTTCGCCGATCTCGCAGAGGAGATCGAGGCCCTTGTCGGAGGCTTTTTGCGCGAAAAGATCGAGCGCGCCCTCGATGCAGTCCGGAAGGTCGAAGGGGGCTTGCTCGAGATCGAGGCGCCCGGCCTCGATCTTGGAGAAATCGAGGATGTCGTTGATGAGGGCGAGAAGCGTCTCGCCGCTGGAGCGGATGATCTCGGTGAACTCGCGCTGGCGGGTGTCGAGCGGTGTTTCGAGGAGCAAGGAGGTCATGCCGATCACGCCGTTCATGGGCGTGCGGATCTCGTGGCTCATCATCGCGAGGAACTGGCTCTTCGCGAGGTTCGCCTCCTCGGCGGCGCGACGCGCGAGTTGTTGCTCGGTGACGTCGGCGAGGGCGCCGAACCAGGTGCGGGAGCCGTCGGGCAGCGGATGCACGGACGATCGGAGCGCGACCCAGTGGACGTCGCGCGTCGCGGTGCGCAGCGGAAAAACGAGCGTCCATGGGCGGCCCGATGAGATGGATTCCCGAAGGGAGCGCAGAACCGCGGGGCGTTCGGCGCGGGGCACCAGCGCGGCCAGCCGGAGCGGCTGGAGGCGGAAACGCTCGGGATCCATGCCGACGATCTCGCGAAATCCCTCGCTGAGGAGCGGCACGGCGAGCGCGCCGCCGGGCGATATGATGAACTGGAACAGGACGCCGGGGGCGTGGTTGGTGAGGGCGCGGAGACGTTGTTCGCTGGCCTGGAGCAGTTGTTCGGCGGCCTTGCGGTCGGTGATGTCGCTCTCGATGGCCATGAAGCCCGTGAGCTCGCCGGCTTCGTCGCGCAGGGGCTGGACCTCCACGTTGACCCAGTAGGAGGAGCCGTCCTTGTGGTAGTTGACGATTTCCACCTGAAAGCCGCGCGCGGTCTCGATGCCTCGCCTCATCTCGACCCGGGTCTCCGGCGAGGTGAGCGGCCCTTGGAGAAATGTTCCCGGCTTCCGCCCGCGCGTCTCATCCAAGGTGTAGCCGGTGAGCCGGGTGAAGGCGTCGTTGGTCCACTCGATGCGGCCCTCGCGGTCGGCGATGATGACGGCGTTGTCGGTGCGGCTGGCGACCATGGCGAGGCGACGGGCCTCGGCTTCGGCCTCGCGGAGGCTGGCCGTCATGCGGCGAGCGAGATCGAGAGCTCGGGAACGGCTGAGACCGAGGGCAAGGATGATGCCCGCCACGAGAAGGGTGGCGACGGAGCCGGCGGCGCCCACGACCAACGGGAAGCGCCGCTCGAGGAGCGCCTCGAACTTCGGCGTGGAGGTCATCACCATGGTCCAGACGCGATGGCCGATCTCGATGGTGCGCGTCTCGTGAAAGAGCCGTCCTCCATTTTTTCCGCTCGGATCGGCGGCGACCGGGATGTGGTCGGCGTCGAGGACGAGATTATCGCTAGTGATGGCGGAGCCGTCGAAGACCTCCACGTCGAGGAGATCCTCGGCCGTGGCCATCAGGCCTTGGAAAAGTCCATCGATGATGAGCGGGG